>CAZMJQ010000064.1:0-7256 GCA_964566475.1 uncultured Propylenella sp.
GGTGGCGCCGTGGCAGCCGTGGTTCTTCACCCGGGGCGGCGTGCCCGACCAGGGCTTCGAGTACACCTATCACTTCTTCTGGGGGCTTGAGGACGTGATCGCCGTGTTCACCAACATGTGGGACGCGGTGGAGACCAACAAGGTGGTCGGCGGCCTGTTCCCCAACGACGGCGACGGCAACGCCTGGGGCGACAAGCAGGTCGGCTTCCCGCCGGTGCTCGACAAGCAGGGCTACAAGCTGACCGATCCCGGCCGCTACCAGAACCTGAACGACGACTTCACCGCGCAGATCACCGCGTTCAAGCGCGACGCCTGCGAGATCATCACCGGCGTGATGATCCCGCCGGACTTCACCACGTTCTGGAAGCAGGCCGCGCAGCAGGGCTACAAGCCCAAGGTCGCCTCGATCGGCAAGGCGCTGCTGTTCCCCGTGGCGGTCGAGGCGCTCGGCGCCAACGGCAACAACCTGTCGACCGAGGTGTGGTGGTCGCCGAGCCATCCGTTCAGCTCCTCGCTCACCGGCCAGAGCTCTCGGGAGATCGCGGACGCCTTCACGGCGGCGACGGGGCAGCAATGGACGCAGCCGATCGGCTTCATCCATTCCCTGTTCGAGGTGGCCGTCGACGTGCTCGCCCGCACCGAGGACATCGACGACCCGGAGAGCGTCGTCGCGGCAATCGCCAGCACCAGCCTCGACACCGCTGCCGGTCACATCGAGTGGAACGGCGAAGGCCTGCCGCCCTTCGCGCAGAAGAACATTGCCAAGACGCCGCTGGTGGGCGGCCAGTGGCGGCTGGTCGGCGACGGCAAGTACGACATCGTCATCGTCGACAACCAGACGGCGCCCCAGATTCCGACCGGCGGCGTGATGGAGCCGATCGAGTAGCGCGGGAAAGGAAGCTGGACGGGAGCCGGCGACCCGCCGGCTCCAACCGGGGTTGCGCCGTGCTCCTGTCCGTCGAAGACGTCTCCAAATCGTTCGGCTCGCTCAAGGCCGTCAAGAACGTGAGCCTCCAGGTGCCGGAGGGCGAGGCGCTCGGCATCATCGGCCCGAACGGCGCCGGCAAGTCGACGCTTTTCAATCTGATCACGGGCGTGCTGCCGGTCGATTCCGGCCGCATCCGGCTTTCCGGACGCGACGTCACCCGCGAATCCCAGCAGGCGCGGTGCCGCCGCGGTATCGGGCGATCTTTCCAGATCCCGCAGCCGTTCGAGAACCTGACGGTGCTTGAGAACCTGCTCGTCGCCGCCACCGCCGCGCGGCGAAAGAGCGAGCGCGAGGCCGCCGACGGTTGCGTGGCCGTTCTCGAGCGGGCCGGGCTGCTGCCGCTCGCCAACCGCCGTGCGGGATCGCTGACGCTGCTCGAGCGCAAGCGGCTGGAGCTGGCGCGCGCGCTCGCCACCGAGCCGCGCATCCTGCTGCTCGACGAGATCGCCGGCGGGCTAACGGAGGCGGAATGCGGCGCGCTGGTCGACGCCATCAGCGAGATACGCGCAAGCGGCGTCACCATCGTGTGGATCGAGCACATCGTGCATGCGCTGATCGCGGTGGTCGGGCGGCTCCTGGTTCTCGACTTCGGCGAGGCGATCGCTCTGGGCGAGCCGCGGGCCATCATGGATTCGCCGAAGGTACGCGAGATCTACATGGGGATAGAGGTCTGATGGAGCGCGCCGACGATGCGGCGCCGGACCGCGCCCGCGACCCGCTCCTCGCGACGCGAGGGCTGACGGCGCATTACGGAGACTTCCAGGCGCTGTTCGGGATCGACTTCGACCTCTTCGAGGGCGAGACCGTCGCCATCATCGGCGCCAACGGCGCGGGCAAGACGACCTTCCTGCGCTCCGTCGCCGGCGTGCTGCCGAACGCCGCCGAGACGATCCGCTTCGACGGACGCGCCATCGGCGGCATGCGCGCCGCCGAGATCGTGCGCCTCGGGATCGCCACCGTGCCGGAGGGCCGCCGCCTCTTCCCGTCGCTCAGCGTCGAGGATAACCTCCTGGTCGGTGCCTACGGCCGGAAGGTCCCCGGCCACTGGAATCTCGAGCGCGTCTATGCGCTGTTTCCCAATATCGCGGAGCGGCGTCACGCGGCGGGCAATGCGCTTTCCGGAGGCCAGCAGCAGATGGTGGCGATCGGTCGCGCGCTCATGTCGAACCCGCGCGTGCTCCTTTGCGACGAGATCAGCCTCGGCCTGGCGCCCATCGTCATCCGCGACATCTACAAGGCGCTTCCGGAGATCAAGGCGGAGGGCGCAAGCCTCGTCATCGTGGAGCAGGACATCGTGCAGGCCATGCAGGTCGCCGACCGCGTCTACTGCTTCCAGGAGGGGCGCATGACGCTGACGGGCAAGCCGGACTCGCTCACCCGCGAGCAGATCCACAATGCCTATTTCGGGCTCTAGGGCATGATCCTCCCATGCTGAACTGGATCGACACGATCTTGCAGGGGATCATGCTCGGCGGGCTCTACGCGCTTTATGCCGCCGGCCTGTCGCTCATCTTCGGCATCATGCGGCTTGTCAATCTGGCGCATGGCGACCTCATCGTGCTCTCCGCGTTCCTCATCCTCGCGCTCACCACGCTGGCGGGCATCGATACGCTTCTCGCCTTCGTCTTCATCGTGCCCGCCATGTTCGTCGTCGGCTACGCGCTGCAGGCGTTCCTGCTCAACCGCACGCTGGGCCGGGACATCCTGCCGCCGCTGCTCGTGACGTTCGGGCTCTCCATCATGATCCAGGCGGGGCTCCTGGAGGCGTTCACCGCCGATACGCAGCGCCTGAGACTGGGAGCGATCGAGGCGGACTCCATCCCGCTCGGCGGCGGCATAGCGGTCGGCGCCATGCCGCTCTTCAACCTCGTCACGGCGGTGGCCGTCATCTTCCTGCTCAACCAGCTCTTCTACCGCACGGCGCTCGGCCGCGCCTTCCGCGCGACCTCCGACGATCCCGACACGGCGCAGCTGATGGGCATCGACAATGCCCGCATCTACGCCATCGCTATGGGCCTGGCGCTGGCGGTCTGCGCGGTCGCCGCCTTCTATCTCGGCGCGCGCGCCAGCTTCGACCCGACCATCGGCCCGGCGCGCCTGATCTATGCCTTCGAGGCGGTGATTATCGGCGGCCTCGGGAGCCTGTGGGGAACGCTGGCGGGCGGCATCGTCCTCGGCGTGGCGCAGACGATCGGCGCGAAGATCAATCCGGAATGGCAGATTCTCGCCGGCCACATCGCCTTCCTCGTCGTCCTCGTGCTGAAGCCGCGCGGACTGTTTCCGCGCTCGGTGGACTGAGGCGCCGGTATGGCGGCAGAGACCGAATTCGGCCAAGGCACTCCGCGCCGCGCAGAAGTGCGCACCGCGACGCGGACGTCGCGCGCCGCCCTGATCGCGGGCATCGTTCTGCTCGCGGCGCTTGCGGCCCTGCCGTTCTACGGCGGCCGCGCGCTCATCCAGGACATGTTCTTCATCCTCACCATGCTGGCGCTGGCGCAGTACTGGAACCTGCTCGCCGGCTATGCCGGTCTCGTCTCCGTCGGGCAGCAGGCCTATGTCGGCCTCGGCGCGTACGCCCTCTTCGCCCTCGTCATCCTCTGGGGCGTCGATCCGCTGGTCGCCGTGCTGCTGTCGGGGCTCGTCGCCGGCGTGCTGGCGGTGCCCACGGCCGGCATCGTCTTCCGCCTGCAGGGCGCATACTTCGCCATCGGCACCTGGGTTGTGGCGGAGGTCTATCGCCTGCTCCTGGCGCAGGCCAGGATCATCGGCGGCGGCACCGGCACCTCGCTCCCGGTCGACGCGACCCGCTCCATGGCCGGCGTCGAGCTGATCGCGAACCTGCTCGACGTGCGCACGTCGGCGGCGCGCGACATTGTCCTCTATTGGGCCGCGCTCATCCTCGCCGCCGGCACCCTGGCCCTGGTCTACGCGCTGCTGCGCTCACGCAGCGGCCTGGCGCTTTCTGCGCTGCGCGATTCGGAGCTCGCCGCGGCGAGCGTCGGCGTGGAGACGGGCCGCACCAAGCTGTTCGTCTATGTGTGCGTCGCGTTCGGCACCGGCATCACCGGCGCGCTCATCTATCTGCAGAAGGCGCGGATTTCTCCGGACGCCGCCTTCTCGGTCGTGGACTGGACGGCCTACGTCATCTTCATCGTGGTCATCGGCGGCATCGGCACCATCGAGGGGCCGATCGTCGGCGCCATCTTGCTCTACTTCCTCCAGGACTATCTGGCGAGCTTCGGCACCTGGTACCTGATGCTTCTCGGGCTCATCGCCATCGTCGTCATGCTCGTCGCGCCAGGGGGATTGTGGGGTCTCGCCGCGCGGCGTTTCGACCTCGAGCTCTTCCCGATCAGGCGCCGGCTCACCGATGCCGACGGATGAGCCAACTATCAGAGCAGGCTGGTCAGCCTCTCCAGCGCCGCGGAGAAGCCTTTCAGCGTCAGCGGAACAACCTCCTCGCGGCCATCGGCGAAGCGCATGGCGATGTTCAGCGTTCGCCCGAGCCGCATTGCGGTGATGAGATCGTCCGTCAGCGGCAGCGCGGCATAGACTCCGTTCTGGTCGCTCGTCTGGACCGCGACCTTGATCGCTTCGCCGCGATCGATGGTGATCGTCAACCCCGGCGGAAAGTAGACTCCGTGCGGCAGCGTCAGGAGCATGCCCATGCGCCGGTCCTCCGCCTGCGGACGGATCGTCGCCGAGACGGTCGGCTGGCCGTTCTGCGCGAAGAGCGCCTGCACCATCTGGCACTTCGTCGTTTCAGGATCGACGCCGGGCGAGCAGGTCACCACCCATTCGGGCGGTGTCTGCTCGTCTGAAGCGGGATCCTCCGGCGGCGTCAGCTCGAGCGGTTGCAGGGGCTCGGCGGCCGCTGCCGGCGGCGCCGCGGGTGTTTGCCCGAGCGCCGGCGTAAACAGAGCCCCGACCATAAAGCCCGCAATGGCAACGAGATACGATGGAACGGCCATACCCAAACCCCCGGAGCGACTCGCATTAAAGCACGCGATGACCGGGAGAGAAATGCTTGATAGAGCGTGAACGCCGAGGCTCTGATTCGCGGTGACGGCTCAGGCCATGCGGCATCCGCTGAGCTCCGCCAAAGCGTGCAGCAGCAGGTTGGCGCCGGCCTCCACGTCCGGCCAGCGCGTATGCTCGTCCGGCGCGTGACTCACACCGCCGACGCTCGGTACGAAGATCAGACCCGTGCGCGTCAGCTCCGACATCAGCTGCGCGTCGTGGCCGGCGCCGCTCGGCATGACGAGCGCCCGAAGCCCGAGCTTCTCCGCCTGCGCCGACAGGAGCGCGACGATCCCCTGATCGCAGGCCCTGGGCTCGATCCAGCTGTGCTCCGACATGGCCACACCGAGAGCGGCGGTCTCCGCGATGTCGTCGATCCGGCGGCGGCACTCCGCAGCGAGCCGCCGCATCGTCGTGAGCTTCGTGTCGCGGCCCACGAGCGAGAACACGGCCTCGCCCGGGATGCTGTGCGGGAAGCCCGGCTTCAGCTCAACCGCGCCGATGGTGACGCGCGTCTGGTCGCCGCCCACTGCCGCGATGATGCTGGGGATATCCGCCGCGAAGGCGGCAAGCCCCGCGAACGCGTCGCGTCTCAGCTCCATCGGCGTGGTGCCGGAATGGTTGGTCTCGCCCGTCAGCCGGACCGTCCAGTTGAACACCCCGGAGACGACGTCGACGATGCCGATCGGGATGCCGGCCCGGTCCAGCACCGGCCCCTGCTCCACGTGTACCTCCAGGAACGCCTTGACCGAGGCGGGGTCGCGCCGCGCGGTGCTGTAGAGCTGCGGCTTTAGCCCCTGCGAGCGCATGGCGTCGGTGAGCTTCAGCCCCTTCTCGTCGACCGCGGCTTCCAGCCAGGCAGGATCGACCCTGCCGGCAAGCGCCTCGGCGCCGAGCATCCCGCCGAAGCGGCCCTCCTCCTCCGCGGTTGCGATCACCTCGATCGGATGCGCCGGCTCGCCGCCGGCGTCGCGCAGCGTGCGCACGCACTCCAGCGCCGCGCAGACGCCAAGCGCGCCGTCGAAGAAGCCGCCCATCGGCACCGTGTCGACATGCGAGCCGGCCATCACGCGCGCGCCTTCGCCCGTCTCCCACAGGCCGGAGAGATTGCCCACCGCGTCCATGGAAACCGTGAGTCCGGCCTGGCGCATCCGCTCGGACATGAAGCGGCGCGCCTCCATGTCGGCATCGGAGAATCCCGGCCGGTTGATCCCGGGAACGCCCGGCTGGCGTCCTATCTCGCCCAGACTTTCCATCTCTTCGCGCATCCGGCCGATATTGATTGCAAGCTGGAAGCCGCCGCTAAATCCTTGACCTGTCATCGAAACGCGCCACCGCGCTGATCGTGCGTCGTCATCTGGCGAGCCTAGCCCAAAAATTGATCATTATGAATTGTTGATCAGGGCGTATTGATCCCGTTTAATCCCGACTTCCGTGCTGTAGGGAGAAATCGTGATGACACGTTCCATCCGCGCCGCCCTTTGCGGGCTGGCATTCGCAGCGCTGGCCGCCGGATCGCTGACGGCCACCGCAGCCGCACAGACACCGCCCAATGTCCTTGTCGTGGGACAGATTGCTGAACCCAAGTCGCTCGACCCGCAGGCCGTGACGGCGGTCAACGACTTCCGCATCCTGATGAACGTCTACGACGGGCTGGTCCGCTACAGCGACGGAACGCTGGAGCCGGAGCCGGCGCTCGCCACCGACTGGACGATCAGCGACGACGGCACCGTCTACACGTTCAATCTGCGCGAGGGCGTGACCTTCCACGACGGATCGCCATTCGACGCCGAGGCGGTCGTCTTCAACTTCGAGCGGATGCTGAACGAGGACCATCCGTTCCACGACACCGGCCCCTTCCCGCTGTCGTTCTTCTTCTCGGCGGTCGACACGGTTGAGGCCGTGGACGAGCACACGGTCAAGTTCACGCTGAAGGAGCCCTATGCGCCGTTCCTGTCGAACCTCGCCTATCCGACCGGGCTCATCGTCTCGCCCGCCGCGGTCGAGGAGCACGGTGCCGACTTCGGCCGCAACCCGTCCGGCACCGGGCCGTTCAAGTTCGAGGAATGGGATTCCAACACCCGCGTGGTCGTGACACGCAACGACGATTACTGGGACGGCGCGCCGCCGCTCGAGGCGGTCGTCTTCCGTCCGATCACCGACGCCAATACGAGCGTGTCGGAAATGCTCTCGGGCGGTATCGACATGATGGTCGAGGTGCCGCCGGACAATATCGCCCAGTTCTCCG
>CAZMJQ010000065.1:0-12750 GCA_964566475.1 uncultured Propylenella sp.
GCTCGGCGTGCAGATCGGCGAGGCGCAATAGGCGTTGTCGAACGTCACGCCGCGCCGGGCAATGCCGTCGATATTGGGCGTCGGGCAAAGCGGATCGCCGTAGCAGCCGGCCACCTTGTGCGAATGCTGATCGGAAAGCAGTAAGAGAATGTTCGGGCGCATTTCCATTTCCGGCCGACCCTTGGGGCGCTCAGTCGAGCGCCGGCGACCTGTAGAGCACGCGACCGCCGATCCTGATCTCGGCATCGATGAGATAGGGTCTGAGAGCCGAGAGATCGACATCCACGCCGAGCCCCGGCAGTTCGGGGGCGCGAATTTCGCCGTTGCCGTCACGCAGGATCGGATGCTTTGCCACTGCTACGGCGAGCGGCCGCGGGGCTGCGGGATACTCACAAATCCGGTCTTCATGGATACCGGCATAGGCCTGCAGCGATGCGCTGAGCGCCAGGTGCGTTGTGAAGGTGTGGTTCACGTAGGCGATGCCTCGCTCCGCCGCGAGGTCGGCGACGATCTTCGACGGCCCGATTCCACCGATCCGGCCGCAGTCGATCTGGATGTGTCCGACGCTGCCGTAGTCCATCAGATGACGTGCCATCGCGACGTTGTGCGCGGCCTCGCCGCCAGCCAGTCGAACCCGCGAGCTCTTCTTGGCCAGATCCGCATAGGCTTCGTAGGCGCTACCGGAGAACGGCTCTTCGAACCAGAGCGCTTTGGCGGCATCGAGACCGGGAAGACGTTCCGCCGCCGCATCGACATCCTCGCCGAATATCTGCCCGACATCGACCATCAGATGTGCATCCTGGCCGATCCCCTCGCGGGCTGCCGCGAACTGGTCCGCGTCGGCCTTGACGCCATTCGTGCCGATCGGCCCCCAGCCGAACTTGGCGGCGTTGAAACCGTCGGCCCGCGCCTTCCTGCCGCGTTGCAGCGTTTCCTCCGGCGTGTCGCCGAACAGCAACGATGCATATGGGATCTTGGGTTCCGAACGCTTGTAGCCGAGCATCTTCCAGACAGGTTCGCCACGCCGGCGGCCAAGCAGATCCCACAACGCCATCTCGATGCCCGACAGTGTGTGCGGCGCCTGCAGCAAGTCCATGCTGTTGCGTGCGACCAGCGCGCTGATCCGCGTAATGTCGTCGGTGCCTTCCAGCGATTGCCCCAGCACCGACATTGCAACGGGTCGGCAGGCGCCATGCGACATCGGGCAGATGAAGGCGGCGATCGACGGCAGCGGGGCGGCTTCGCATTCGCCCCAGCCGATATGCCCTCCGGCCGACACACGCACGATCAGCGCATCCTGGCTGCCGTCCGCATCCGTGGTGACCTCGGGCATGGCAAAGTAGAAGAAGTCGACTGACTCGATTTTCATGGACTGGATCGCCTCGTGAGCATCGCAGCCCTAACGGCCACGTGGAGGGAGATAGATTGCGGCTTGCGGCACAAAATCGATGTCCGGGTCGAGCGGGTACATCGGGCGCATGCAGATCGTGTGACCCAGGCTGGGAATGTCGGCCGAGGTCGCCCCAGGTGCGTCGATGTTGAAGTTCTTCTCCACCCAGGCGTCGTACATGTGAAATTCCGTGTGCGGGGACTTCACAACGACAAGGTCGAAATCCACCGGATTGCACCCGTTGGCGTAGTACATCGCCCGATCGAAAAGGCTGATCGACTTCGTGAAGACGACGACCGTAAAGTTGTCGAACGTCAGCACGGCGGTCGGCCCCGCATCGAGCTCGGTCTTCATCGTTTCCAGGCGCGATTGCCCGTCGGAGAGGACCCTGACGCGCGCACTCACCGGTAGGGGCCTGTATCGTCCGGGATCGATCGCACCGCCCAGCGTGACCGAAATCGTGGCGCCTATGCCCGCCTTGTGAGCGGCCGCGGCCGCGGCGGGGTCGACGATCTGCGCCAGGACGCGCTTGGGGTAGCTGGCCGCCTGCAGCGCGGCGATGATCGCGTTGGAATCGCCGGTCGCGCCGGAAGACGTGGCGTCTGCCGCATCGGTAAAGACGACCGGACCTTCCATCGTGCGCGCCTGCGCGATGGCCCGGTCGAGCGGGATCAGCTTGCCCTGCATGCGGAAGCGCTGCGGCCAGAATTCGCTCGCAAGGCGGATCGCCTCGGACTCGGCCAGCGCGGCATCGCCGTCGGTTTCCACGATGACCTGCGTGCACAGTTCCGGCACGTCCGTGAACGGATTGCCGATCATGATGCCGGCAGAAAGCGCGGTGCCGTCGCGCTCAATGCGCTGGCACTCGCGGATGAGATCGCCGTAACAACCGGTCGCGGTGATCAGTTCGTCGCCACGCACCAGCGCGGGAACCACAACCCGTGCGGTCACGGGCTCGACATCGCCGTCAAGTATCCGGAGCAGCAGCCGCGCGGCGCGGGCGCCGGTATCGGCGAAGTCCACATGGGGATAGGTGTGATAGAGCGTCAGGCCGGTCACCTGCCGCAGCATCCGGTCGGTCAGGATACCGTGAAGGTCGAGCGAGATCACGATCGGAACGTCCGGCCCGACCATCTTGCGTATCTCGGCGAGGAGATGGCCTTCCGGATCGAGCTCGCCGTCGGCCGCCATCGCGCCATGGAGCGATGCGTAGACCGCCTCGATCCCGTCCACTTTCGCTCGAATCGCAGCGAGTATCTCTGTGGAAAGACGCGCCCATCCCTTGGCCGACAAGAGACCCGCGCTTCCGGCGCGCGCCGCGATCGTCGGCACGATGGCGACGTCCGGCCGCTGCTCGAACACCTCGAAAGCGCCGCCAACCTCGGTGTTCAGTCCCCGGTGGTTGAAGAGCGCGTCACCCGTCGCAATGTGGAAGTTCTCGTATTCCGATGGGAGCGGATTGAACGACGAGATCTCCTGCTTGCAGTCGAGGACGAGTATTGCCGGCATGCTTCATTCTCTCCAAGACCGGCGGCGCGCTTGGCGCGCAGTCCGAAGCGGCGCTTCTAATTCGAGGATGCGTAGTCGGTCATGACGACAGCCACGGCATCTCCACGGCCGACACGCCCCGGCCCTGCCGACATCCACAGAACGCCGTCCCGCTTGTAGCAAAGCTCGATCGGCGGGCGGTCTACATCTTCGACGAAGTGCAGGTATCCCAATGGCTGGCCTTCGAAGACCTTCTCGCCGACGACGTTGCACGGCTCGAAAGTTCCGATCGCAGGCGCGAATGTGTAGAGGTCGCGGTCGGCGACCATCATATGGCGCGTGGCGGGGCTGCCGTCGGCCTGAGCAGTCTCCGGTTCGCCGTCGATCACCCCGAAATGCTTCAGGATGTTGTCGATGCCCCGCCGGCCGATGCGCACGCCCTCGACGCTGACGCGTCCCCACCCGCCGAGCTCGGTTCCGAGCGAGATGATGCCTCGGCGCTCCACACAGGAGGTGAAGGTCGCGCCCTCGTCAACGCCGCCGAACACGACATTGTAAGGTGCGCCGAACGCAGCCGCCGCCTCCATGGTGCGCTTCATCCTCACTGCGTCGCCGACATCGTGCATGTTGGTGGAGGGAACGGAGTCGCCGGAATGGCCGGCGGTGTGCATGTCGATCGAAACGTCGGCCATGGGCAGAATTACGCTGTCCATGTAGTGCGCCAGCATCTCGCTGAACGTGCCATTGGGATCGCCGGGAAAGCAGCGGTTCATGTCGCGGTTGTCGACCGGCGAGAGACGTGTGTTGCTGTGTACCGCGGGCACGTTGACGGCGGACATCATGATCACCCGCCCCTGCACCGCACCGGGGTCGAGAGCCTGCGAAAGCCGCGATATCGCTATCGGGCCTTCATACTCGTCACCGTGCACGGCGCCCGTCAGCAGCGCGGTGGGCCCCGTGCCGTTCTTCACAACGATAATC
Source organism: uncultured Propylenella sp. (assembly GCA_964566475.1). Lineage (GTDB taxonomy): Bacteria > Pseudomonadota > Alphaproteobacteria > Rhizobiales > Afifellaceae > DASWJZ01. Next base: position 3,860 of record CAZMJQ010000065.1, read on the forward strand.
GGGATTTCGACGACGCCCCACCCGGAGGTATTCCGGGACAAGGGAGCGCGCAAATAGCCGGCCTGCCTCCCGTTCTTGTCGAAATCGATATCGCCGACAATCCGGCTCCTTGCGGTGTCAGAACCCATTAATACAACCCCTGGGCGCGCCCTTGAATTGTATAATTGTATACTATATCGGTCGGTGTCAACACGGTTCAGGGGGGGTTGCGCCCCAGGAGGAATGCCATGCACGCGCCAGTGGGGAAGAGCACCGCGCCCGTTCGCATCACAAGCGTGGCTGTGGCGCCTTTGATCGGCAAGAGCCCACCCGGCGGATGGACCGAAGAGATCAAGGCCGACGATTCGATACATGCACTGGTCGCAGTTCACACCGATCTTGGTGTCACCGGATTTGGCAGCGCGTTTACCGACGGGCGCCTTGCAGCGGCGGGCGTAAAGGTGCTGGAGCCGCTACTGCTCGGCGAGAACGCCCTCGAGCCTGAGCGCGTCAGCGAGAAACTGCACCAGAACACGTTCTGGATGGGTCGCGGCGGCACTCTGACCCACGCAATCAGCGGCATCGACATCGCGCTATGGGACATTCTGGGGCAGGTGACCGGCCTTTCGATCGGACGGCTCGCCGGAGGCCGATACCGTGATCGGGTAATGCCCTATTGCTCCCTCCTGATGGACGAGCCCACAGTCTTGGCCGACGAGATCGCACGCTACCGCGAACAGGGATTCCGAGCCTTCAAGATTGGCTGGGGACCGTTCGGCAGGCGCGACGACTTCAAGCTCGACGAAGCGATCGTCGAAGCGGCGAAGCTGGCCCTCCCCGCGGGCGGCAAGCTCATGGTCGACGCGGGAGCAAGCGATGCCTACTGGCCGAACGGTCTGAAATGGGCACTCCGCACCGCCGACATGCTGGCCGATCACGATGTCCACTGGTTCGAGGAGCCGATCCGGCCGGACGATATCGAGGACTTCGTGACCCTGCGGCGGCAAAGCCGCATTCCCATCGCCGGCGGCGAAGTGCTGACCAGGCGGCAATCCTACCTGCCCTTCCTCGTTCAGGGTGCATTCGACATCGTCCAGCCGGATGTGACGAAAGTGGGAGGAGTCAGCGAGCAACGCAGGATCGCCAGACTGGCTCAGGATTTCGGCGTTCGCTATGTCGGCCATGGATGGAACACGGCGCTCGGCCTTGCGGCCGACCTGCAGCTTGCCGCAGCCCTGCCCAATGTCGACCTCGTCGAATACATCGGCGGCAGCGCCTATGTGGACAACATCATGGTCGAGCCGTTCGAGCTCGATGCTGACGGGATGCTTGAAATCCCGGATCTGCCGGGCCTCGGCGTGTCGCTCGACCCTGAAAAGGTCGGCGCGTGCTCACCCGATGCGTCGCAGCTCTTCGCCTCCCGATGATCCGCAATGGCCAACGGATTGTGCGGGGAACGTATGGATAGCAGGATCGCCGCTTTCGAGCGCCCGGCTCAGGCTCCGGCCAGCTTCCGCCATTCCTCCGCGTAGCGGGCGAAGCCCTCCACGGTGAGCGGCGCGGCAGGGGGCGCCTCGGTGGGGGGGAGCCTGCGCGTGCGGTCGAGGAGGCAGGCGGCGCCGCGGGCGGTGCCGACCGTCCCGGCCGACGGCAGCACGGTTCGTGCGGTGAGCGATGCGAGCGCGGCGCAGTACGCGCGGTTGGCGGCGAACGGACCTTCCACGACGGTCGGCCCGCCGGCGGCGGCGCAGGACATCGAGGTGGCGGTCACCAAAGCGAGGTAGAGGCTCGCGGCGGCGGTGCGCTCGCCGGGCGAGAGCGTCTTGGGCGGATGCGTCCAGCGGCCCTTCCCCTGCGGGAACGGGCCAACGCCCGGCGCGAAGGTCGGCAAGGCCATGATACGGCTGTCGATGACGCGTCGCAGCTCCGCGTCGACTGGATCGACAGGCGACCCGTCCACGAGCTTCTCGAACTCGCGCCCGCCCATGAAGCGCGCGCACGGAACGGGATCGCCGAAGGCGGTGACGTTGGCCAGCGTGTCGCGCTTCGGGTCGAGGCGGGCGAGGTCGCCGCCGACGGCGAAGATGATCGTCCACGTGCCGGTCGAGACGACCGTGAACGGCGGCTCCTTCTCGATGACGTGCGGCAGGAGCGAGGCGCTGGAATCGTGGATGCCGCAGAGCACCGCGGTCTCCGCGCCGAGCCCGAGCCAGCGCGCCAGATCAGGCCTGACCGGGCCGAGGACGTCGAACGCGGGGCGAAGCGGCGCCAGGAAGCGCTCCCAATTGAGGCGCTTGACAAGGCTCGACCAGGTCAGCGCACGGGGGTCCCACATGTCGGAATGCGCGCCCATGGAGCACATCTCCGTCGCGGCGACGCCGGTGAGCCGCCAGGCCCAGTACTGCGGGTAATTGACGTAGCTCTGCGCCGCCCTCACGGCTTCGGGGAAGCGCCGCTCCTGCCAATAAATCTGGGCGCCGAGATTAAGCCCGGCCGGAAGCCGCGGCGAGAGCGTCTCGGAGAAGTCCGGCCGCACGGCGTCGTATTCGTCCGCCAGCTCGTCCGGTCCTTCGAACTCGTAGTCGAGGATGGGAAGCGCCAGCCCCTCCCCGGCCGCTTCGCCGCCGAGGAACGCGCCGGCCGAGCCGTGCGCGGTAACGGAGACAGCGTCGACCGGCGCCTCGCGGTTGAGCTCCGTGAGCGCACCGCAGAGGAAGTCCCAAAGGTGCGCGACGTCGAAATGCGGATAAGGGTCGTCGTTCACGACGCGGTTGGCGGCGCTGCGGCGCGAGAGCTCGGCCGCGTCCGCGGCGGCGACCAACGTCACCTTGGCGTTGGTCTTGCCGACATCGATGATTGCGACGTGCCTCACTTCCGGCATCTGCGCCTACCGCATGTGGAACACGAGCCTGAGCGGCGTCGCCACGGGCTCGCCGTCCGGCTTCGTCTCCATGATGTCGCGCATATGCTGCCACCAGCGCCGCATCTCGGGATGGTCAGGCAACGCATCCATCGTGTGGCCGTCGCGCCGCCACAGCACGCCGAAGAGCGTGTCGGTCTCTTCGTCGAGATGGATGGAGTAGTCGCTCACCCCCGCCTCGCGCAGCAGCGCGACGAGCTCCGGCCAGATGGCGTCGTGGCGGCGCTTGTACTCTTCCGCCTGACCCGGATCGAGCTTCATCTTGAAGGCGTGCTTTTGCATCGTTGTCCCTCGCGGGAGGGGGAAGACCGAAGACGCTCGCGGTCGCCGCTTCCCCCCTCCCTACCCTCCCCCGCAAGGGGGAGGGCTTCTTTCAGATCAGAAGTCGAAGTCGTTGATGTTATCGGCGGTGAAGATGAACGGCGCGCCGAGCAGTATCTCCGAGCCGTTCACCACGTTGAGCGTGCCGAGCCGACCCGCCTCGACGCTCGTGTCGCCGGGGCTCAGCTCGCCGTCGATCACCGCGCGCATGACCTGGACCGCGGCATAGCCGAGGTCGACCGGGTTCCACAGCACGACGGACTTCACGCACTCGGACGCGACATAGGGCTTCATCGCGTTCGGCGTGGCGAGCCCGACCACCGCGACCTCGCCGCAGACGCCGGCCTGCGTCACGGCTTCCGCCGAGGCGGGCGTCGCCACCGACGTCATGCCGAAGATGCCGTCGAGGTCGTCGCCATGCTTGTTGATGAGCGTAGTCGCCTGGTTGAAGGACAGGTTGTTGTCCTCCTGCGCCTCGACCGTCTCCAGCCACTGCATGTTCGGATGGCAGGCCGCTTGATAGGCCTGCATCTCGGCGATCCAGCGTGCCTGGTTCGGCGTGGTGAAGGTGGAGGTGACGATGGCGAACGAGCCGTCCTCCCCGATCTCCGCCGCCATGGAGTCGATCATCGCCTTGCCGATGCCGTTGAACTCCGCCTGGTTGACGAACCACTCGCGCGCGTCGGGCTGGGAGTTGGCGTCGTATCCGACGACGTGGATGCCCGCCGCCAGCGCCTTCTTCAGGACCGGCGCGATCGCCACCGGATCGTTGGCGGCGAACAGGATGCCGTCGACGCCCTGGGTGATGTAGTTGTCGATGAAGGTGATCTGGTCGTCGATATTGGCTTCCGTCGGCCCGTCGGTGGAGACGCTGACGTTGCCGAGCTCTTCCGCGGCTTCGCCCTGGCCCTTGGTGGTCGCTGCGAAATAACCGATGCCGACCAGCTTCGGAACGTCGATCAGGGTGATGTCCTGGCCGGCCTTGTCGGGCGCGCCGGTCGGCTGGCCGCCGTCATAGTCCTTCATCGCCACTTCGCCCGCGCCGCCGTCGCACGGCAGCGGATTGGTGGGCAGGTCGTCGGCGCCGTCCCAGCTGTCCTGCGCCACCGCAGGGACGGTGAACACGCTCGCCAGCAGCGCCAGGGTTGTCAGTCGTAGCATTTGCAGTCCTCCCATCAACAAGTGTTGCCGGGCCGCCCGCGGGCGGCCCTCCTCAGCCGTCGCTGCCGCGCCGGTACTGAAGGAAGTTGGTGATCAGGATCGACAGAATGAGCACCGTCCCGATCACGACAATGGTCGCGTCCCCCTTCACGCCTGTCAGCGCCAGGCCGTTCTTGAGGAGCTGGATAAGGGTGAAGCCGAGCACCGTGCCGGCGATCGTCCCCACGCCGCCGAAGATGCTGGTGCCGCCCAGCACCACCGCGGCGATCACGTCGAGCTCCAGCCCCGAGCCCATGTCGGAGCGGGTGGTGGACACGCGCGACACGAAAATGATCCCCGCCAGGCCCGACATCATGCCGGACAGCGCGTAGATGATGAGCTTGATGCGGTCGACCTTGATGGCGGAGTAGCGCGCCGCCGTCTCGTTGTGGCCGATGGCGTAGAGGGAGCGGCCGAAGGTCGTGCGCGACAGGACGACCCAGAAGGCGACGATGGCGACGAGGAGTATCCACAGCTGCGTCGGGACTCCGAGCACCTCGCCCTGTCCCAAGACGTAGAACCATTCCGGATAGCCGCGCACGGAGCGTGCTTGGCTGATGCCTTCGGCCAGCCCGCGGTAGAGCGCCAGCGTGGCCAGCGTCATGATGAGCGGCGGGACGCGCAGGCGCGTGATCAGGAGGCCGTTGAAAAAGCCCGCGAGGGTGCCGACGGCGAGCGCCAGCACCATGGCGGCGGGGAGCGGAATGCCGAGGTTTTGCCAGAAGACGCCGAGCACGATCGCCGTCAAGCCGAGCATCGACCCGACCGAGAGGTCGATCCCGCCGGTCACGATGATGAAGGTCATCGGCAGCGCCACCAGCGCTACCTCGGTCATCAGCCGGCCCTGGTTCAAAAGGTTGCCGACCGACATGAACCGCTCCGCGGTGACGGAGAGCACCGCGAGCGAGACCACGAGGGCGACGAGGAGGACGAGCTCCTGCGAGACGTGGAAGGGGCGGCGCGACGGGCCGGCGGAGGTGGCGCTCATGGGGCGGCCTTTCGGGGAGCGCAGGCGCGCGGCATCGCCGCGCGCAACCTTCTCCCGAGGGGAGAAGGTGCCCCCCGGCTCCGCCGGTGGGCGGAGGGGGTACGGCGTCTCGTGCTAGATCGCACGGGGCGTACCCCCTCACCCGCCCGCTTCGCGGGCACCCTCTCCCCTCGGGAGAGGGTTGTGCTGCGGATTGCGGTCCGGCCCATCACCGCCTCCTCGCCTGGCGCATGCGCCGCCACATGTCGGCAAGCACGGTGACGAGGATGAGCACGCCCTGCACCGCCCTCAGCCAGTAGGGCGAGACGTTGATGAAGATGAGCGACGAGCCGATGGCAGCGAGCAGGATGGCGGCGAGCGTGGAGCCGACCACCGTGCCCGTGCCGCCGAGGATGCTGACGCCGCCGACGACCGAAGCGGTGATGATTGTCAGCTCCAGGTTGGGCGGCACGGTCGACTGGATGATGGCAAGTTGCGTCGCATAGAGCAGCGCCGCGATCCCGACGAAGAAGCCGTGGATGGCGAAGACCTTGAGGAGCGTGCGCTCGCGGCTGATACCCGAGAGCCGCGCGGCCTCCGCGTTGCCGCCGACCGCGTAGAACGAGCGCCCGGTCGCCGACAGGCGCATCCAGAGCGCGGCGGCGACGGTGAGCACGACCATGAAATAGATCGGCATTGGAATGCCGAGCGGCCTCATCTGCGCCAGGTGGAAGCCCTGCGGAAGCTCGTTGATCCAGGCGCCGCCGGTGGCGACGATGAGTCCGCCCTTGAGGATCGACAGAAAGCCGAGACTGACCACGATGGAGGGGATGCGCAGGTAGGCGACCATCGCGCCCATCAGCGTCGTGAAGGCCATCGATAGGAGAATGGGTATGATCCAGGACAGCACGATCGGCATGCCGTTGACCGCCAGCGTGCCGCTCACCGTGGCGAGCACGCCGATGAGCGAGCCGACCGAGATGTCGATGTTGCCGGAGATGATCACCATCGACATGCCGATGGCGGCGACCGCGATGTAGGCGTTGCCGAGGAAGATGGACTGCAGGTTCCGCTCCGCCACGAAGCGCGGATTGATCGCGCCGACTACGACGAAGAGCGCGATGATGGCGAGGAACAGCACCAGCTCCTGGCTCATCACGACGCGCGGCAGCCGCCGGCGGGGTGCCGGTGCGATCGCCGTCGTCGCCTCGCGGGCCACCATCGCTATTACTCAGCCGCGACGGCGACCGGGGGCGTCGCCGCGTCGCTCATCATGGCAGCCGCGATCCCCGCCTGCGTGGCCTCGGCGCGGTCGACCTCCGCCACGATCCGGCCGCCACGCATGACCAGGATGCGGTCGCTCATGCCGAGCACCTCCGGCAGCTCGCTGGAGATCATCATGATGGCAAGGCCCTTCTGAGCGAGCTCGCACATCAGCCGGTGGATCTCCGCCTTGGCGCCCACGTCGATGCCGCGCGTCGGCTCGTCCATGATGAGAATCCGCGGCTCCGTCGCAAGCCACTTGGAGAGGCCGATCTTCTGCTGGTTGCCGCCGGAAAGCTTGCCGACGATCTGGTCGATGCCGCTGGCGCGGACGCGGAACTGCTCGATGCTCCTGCGCGCCAGCGCCTCCTCCGACTTCTTCTTGATGAAGCCACTGCCGGAGATGCGGCCGAGGCTGGCGAGCGAGACGTTCTGGGCGAGCGCCATGGCGCGCACCAGGCCCTGCCTGCCGCGGTCCTCCGGCACGTAGGCGATGCCGAGATGCTTGGCATCGGACGGCGAGGCGATGCGCACCGGATTGCCGTCGACACGGATCGTCCCCGATTCCGCCGGCGTCATTCCGAAGATCACCTCGGCGAGCTCGCTGCGGCCCGCTCCCACGAGCCCCGCGATCCCGACGATCTCGCCGGCGCGAAGCTTCAGGCTCACGTTCTTCGTCATGGGCTGGCGGACGACGTCCTGAAGCTCCAGGAGGACATCGCCGATGGGTACCTCGGTCTTGGGGAAGAGCGCATCGAGCCGGCGCCCCACCATCATCTCGATGAGGCCGTCGCGGTCGGTCTCGCCGACCGGCTTGGTGCCGACGAACTCCCCGTCGCGCAGGACCGTGACCCGGTCCGCGAGCAGGAACACCTCCTCCAGGCGATGGCTGATATAGACCACGCCGACGCCGCGCGAGCGCAGCAGCCGCACGATGCCGAACAGCCGCTCCACGTCGTGCTCGGTGAGCGCCGCGGTCGGCTCGTCCATGATCAGGATGCGGGCGTTGTAGGAGAGCGCCTTGGCGATCTCCACGCGCTGGCGGTTGCCGACGGAAAGCCTCCCCACCATCGCGGTGACGTCGAGGTCGTGGATGTCGAGGGAGGCGAGAAGCTCGCGGGCGCGCTCCCGCATCGTCCGCCAGTCGATGGCGCCGAAGCGGCTCCTGGGCGCATGACCCATGAAGATGTTCTCGGCGACCGTCAGCTCGGGGAAGAGCAGGAGCTCCTGGTAGATCGTCGCGATCCCTTGCGCCTGCGCATTTTCCGGCGAGCCGAAGCGCACGGGATTGCCGTCGAGCGTCATCGTGCCTTCGTCGGGCTGGTAGACGCCCGACATGATCTTGATGAGGGTCGACTTGCCCGCGCCGTTCTCCCCCAGTAGTGCATGCACCTCGCCCGGGCGCACGTCGAAGGAGATGTCGGAGAGCGCCCGCACGCCGGGGAACGACTTGGAGACTTCGGAGAGCTTGAGGATCGCCTCGCTCATGCCGGGACACCCGCCGCCTGACTCCTCGCCGCCGGCTCCGCGACCAGCATCTTCACACCCGCCTCGCGCAGCATGGCTGCGGCGTCCTTGTCGATGCCGTCGTCTGTGATGAGCGTGTGAATCCGGTCGAGCCGGCACAGGATGAGGCTGGAACGCTGCTCGAACTTGGAGGAATCGACGAGCACGACCAGCTCCTCGGCCTGGTCGATGAGCTTCTGCTCGGCCTGGATGAGGAGCGGGTCGCGCTCCATGATTCCGAGCCGGCCGACGCCCTGCGCGCCCATGAACATGCGGCGCGCGAAGAAATTCCGCGTCACGTCGTTTTCGAACGGGCTGAGGATGACGCCGAGCTCGCGGTAGATCGCCCCACCCGGCACCATCACGGTGTTGCGCGTGTGCCGGACGAGGTGCTCGGCGATCGGGAACGAGTTGGTGAGGACCTGCAGGCGCTTCTTAGCGAGGAAGTGCACCATCTGGAACGTGGTGGTGCCGCCGTTGATGATGACCGAGTCGCCGTCTTCGCAGAGATCGACGGCGGCCTGCGCGATAGCGCGCTTGCGCTCCACGTTGACGGCCTCGGCCACCCTGAAGGGACGCCCCGCGAGCCCGACAAACTCCGGCGGGTGCAGCGCCTCGGCGCCGCCGCGTACGCGCCTGAGCCGCCCCTGAAGATGAAGCGCCGAGATGTCGCGCCGGATCGTCGCCTCCGAAGTGCCCGTCATGTCGACGAGCTCCGCGACGGTGACGACGGGC
>CAZMJQ010000066.1:0-14314 GCA_964566475.1 uncultured Propylenella sp.
TCGCGCCGCCGCGAGCACCAGCGGCGCCGCTCCGCGCTCTATCTCGCCCGCGCCGAGGCGGTGAAGTCGATCGGCGTCGACCGGAACGCACCGGGCTCCGTGCTCAACCTCCTGGCGGTGCGCTTCGAGCCGAAGGACGAGCCGTCGGGGGATGTCGTCTTCGACTTCGCCGGCGGTGCGACGATCCGCGTCACGGTGGAATGCCTGGAGGCTCAGCTCACCGATCTCGGCCCGGCCTGGTCCACGCCGCACGCGCCGCGCCACACCCTGGCGTAGCCGCCGCCGTGAGCATCCGCCTCAATGCCTCCGATCCGGACTTCGAAGCACGTTTCGCCGCGCTGCTGACAGCCAAGCGCGAGGTTGCGGAGGACGTCGAGGCGACGGCGCGCGGCATCGTCGACGACGTGCACGCACGCGGCGACGCGGCCCTCATCGACTACACGCGAAAGTTCGACCGCCTGACGCTGACTCCCGAGACCCTCCGCTTCCCCGTCGAAGAGCTGGCCGCCGCCGTCGGCGCGATCTCCACGCAGGAGCGCGAGGCGCTCATTGTCGCGCGCGACCGGGTGGAGGCCTATCACCGCCGGCAGCTGCCGCGGGACGACCGCTACACCGACCCGGACGGCGTAGAGCTCGGCACGCGCTGGACCGCGGTGGAGTCGGCCGGCATCTACGTACCGGGCGGCACAGCCGCCTATCCGAGCTCCGTCATCATGAACGCCGTCCCGGCCAGGATCGCCGGTGTGGAGCGCCTCGTCATGGTCACCCCGACGCCGGGCGGCCGCACCAATGCGCTCGTGCTCGCGGCCGCGAAGATCGCCGGCGTCGACGAGGTCTACCGCGTCGGCGGCGCCCAGGCGATCGCCGCCCTCGCCTACGGGACCGCGACGATCGCGCCGGTCGCCAAGGTCGTCGGCCCGGGCCGCGACTATGTCGCCGCCGCCAAGCGGCTCGTGTTCGGCACGGTCGGCATCGACATGATCGCCGGCCCGTCCGAGGTGCTTGTCGTCGCCGATGCGGAGAACGACCCGGACTGGCTGGCTTCGGACCTGCTGGCCCAGGCGGAGCACGACGTTGCGGCGCAGTCCATTCTCATCACCGACTCGGCGGAGCTCGCCAGCCGCGTCGAGGCCGCCGTCGAGCGGCAGCTCAAGACCCTGCCCCGCGCCGAGATCGCAACCGCGAGCTGGCGCGACAACGGCACCGTCATTATCGTCGAGTCGCTCGCTGCCGCTATGGAGCTTTCCAACCGCATCGCGCCGGAGCATCTGGAGCTTGCGGTGGCCGACCCGGAGTCGTTGCTTCCGCGTGTCCGCAACGCCGGTGCCGTCTTCCTCGGCCGTCACACGCCGGAAGTCATCGGGGACTATGTCGGCGGCCCGAACCACGTTCTGCCGACGGCGCGCTCGGCCCGCTTCTCCTCCGGCCTGTCCGTGTACGACTTCATCAAGCGCACCTCGATCCTCAAGCTCGGTCCGGAGCAGCTTAGAAAGCTGGCCGGACCGGCAATCGCGCTGGCGGAGGCCGAGGGCCTCGATGCGCATGCGCGCTCCGTCGCCATCCGCCTGAACCTTTAGGGGCGCGCCGTGAGCGGCCGGCAAAGTCGCCTGATCGCCGTTACCCTCGACGACGCGTCGATCGCCCGCGCCTCGCCCGACATCGAGCACGAGCGGGCAGTGGCCGTGTACGACCTGGTCGAGGAGAACAGCTTTGCGCTTCCGGGCCATCCGGGCCCCTTCAGGCTCGTCCTCGCCATCGTCGACCGGCGGCTCCACTTCGACGTCCGCTCCGATGCCGGCGAGCCGCTGGTCACGCACGCCCTTTCGCTGACCCCTTTCCGCAGGATCGTGAAGGACTACTCCCTCGTCTGCGAGAGCTACCACCAGGCGATCCGCCAGGCCGCACCGCGCCGCATCGAAGCCATCGACATGGGCCGGCGGGCGCTCCACAACGAAGGCTCCGAGATCCTGATGGAGCGCCTCAAGGGCAAGATCGAGCTCGATCTCGACACGGCGCGGCGACTGTTCACGCTCATCTGCGTGCTGCACTGGCGCGTCTGACCTTGAGCGGACCGAGGATCGCATCGGTGCTCTTCGTCTGCGGCCGCAACGCCGTGCGCTCACCCATGGCGCGCGCCCTTTCGGAGAGCATGTTTCCCGGCCGCTTCTACACCGCGTCCGCCGGCGTGCTGCCGGGCGACCGCGATCCCTTCGTCGACGCGGTGCTCGCGGAAGTCGGGCTCGACCTCGGCGACCACCAGCCGAAAGCGCTGGACGACCTTTCCGATCTCGGCTTCGATCTCGCGATCACGCTCTCTCCGGAGGCGCATCACCGGGCGCTGGAGCTGACGCGCACGCATGCGATCAAGGTCGAATACTGGCCTATGCCCGACCCCACGCAGGCGATCGGCTCGCGCGAGCAGATTCTCGCCGCCTACCGGGACCTGCGGGAGCGCCTGTCGGCGCGCATCCGCGAGGGGCTTGCGGGGCGCGACGGTTCCTGAGTTCACAGCCATGCCGGGATGAGCTAAGGGCTCGCTATGCTGAAGAGCAGCTCAGAACGCCCGCGCCTCGTGCTTGCCTCTGCCTCGCCGCGCCGGCTGCAGCTTCTGGGGCAGATCGGGATCGAGCCGGACAAGCTGCTTCCCGCCGACGTCGACGAGACGCCGCTGCGCAAGGAGCTGCCGGGCGCGCTGGCCAAGCGGCTGGCGCTGACCAAGGCGCAGGCCTCGCGCCACACCGCGGAGCGGGACCCGGAGCTCGCCAGCGCCTTCGTGCTTGCGGCCGACACGGTGGTGGCCGTCGGCCGGCGCATCCTGCCCAACCCGGAATTCACCGACGAGGCCGCTGCCTGCCTCCGTCTCCTCTCCGGCCGCGGCCACCGCGTCTATGGCGGAATCTGCCTCATCACGCCGCGCGGCCGCGTCCGCACGCGCGTCGTGGAGACGCGCATCCGCTTCAAGCGCCTGTCGCGCGAGGAGATCGAGGCCTATCTCGCCTCCGGGGAATGGGAGAACAAGGCGGGCGGTTACGCCATCCAGGGCCGCGCCGGCGGCTTCGTCACCAAGCTCGTCGGCTCCTATTCCAACGTCGTCGGCCTCTCGCTCTACGAGACGATGGCGCTGCTGGCCGGCGAGGGCTACCCGGTTCACGACCGCTGGGCCATTCCCGCATGACGGACGGCGGCCGGGACACGAAGCCGATCCCGCTTCGTCCTCCGCGCAAGTGTCCCCTGTGCGGCCAGCCGGCGGCGCGGGACGCCTACCCGTTCTGCTCGAAGCGCTGCGCCGACATCGATCTCAACCGCTGGCTTTCCGGCCGCTACGTCATTCCCGCGGCGGAGGAGGACGAGGCGGCCGAGGATACCGGCGAAGACGGCAAGGACTGAGGGGCGGCGGCGAGCCTCTGCCGGGGCGGCGCATCGGCGCGGCGCATCAACCGTGGTTTGACGGCACGGTCAAAATCCGCTCTGTCTTGCCGCGGCCAGAACTGCTTCGGGGGTATCGGTGGAGGTCGAACGGGAGACCGGTCCGGATGCGCAGCACGCGCATCCGCCCCGCAAGCTGCACAACCTGGCCTTCGGCATCGAGAGAATCGGCCTCATCTCGCTGCGCGCGCCGATGCTCAGCATCTGCATCCTCGTCGTGCTGACCGTCGCCGCGGCGTTCGGGGTGGCCCGCATCCAGGTCGACGATTCGCTCTCCCAGCTCTTCCGCTCCGACACGCCGGAGTTCCGGCAGTTCGAGGAGGTGACGCAGCGCTTCCCCTCCAGCGAGTTCGACATCCTCATCGTCGTTGAGGGCGAGCGCCTCATGGAGCGCGACACGGTCGAGGCGCTGCGCAGCCTCGTCATCGACCTCCAGTTCATCGAGGGCCCGCGCGGCATCATCTCCATGTTCTCCGCCCGCACGCCGCCGGAGAACGGAAGCATCCCGGGCCCGCTGTTCCCCGAGACCCTTCCGACGGGCGACGAATACAACGCACTCGTCGAGAGCGTGCTTTCCAATGAGATCCTGCGCGGCAAGCTCCTGTCCGAGGACGGCACACTGACGCTCATCGTACTGGCGCTCGATCCGAGCGTAGCCGGCTCCGGCCGGATGAACAACGTGGCCACGGAGATCCGCGAGACGATGACGCGGAGCCTCGCCGGAACCGGCGTGAACGCGCAGCTCTCCGGCGTGCCCGTCATGCAGTTGGAGATCCGCAACGCGGTGGAGCGCGACCGGCTGATCTACAACGCCTTCGGATTTGCGGCGGGCTGCCTGATCGCCATCGTCTTCTTCCGCCGCGTCTCCTTCATGATCATCGCCGCGGCGCCGCCGCTGCTCGCGATCCTGCTGGCGCTCGGCGCGCTCGGCTGGCTGGACTTCCGGCTCAACATGTTCCTCAACGTGATGACCCCGCTCATCATGGTCATCAGCTTCGCCGATTCCATGCAGCTGACATTCGCGGCGCGCGACCGGCTGCTAGCGGGCGAGGACAAATATCAGGCCTTCCGCAACGCAATCCTCGTTGTGGGGCCGGCCTGCGTCCTGACCCATTGCACGGCAGGACTCTCTTTCGTCGCGCTCATGTTCTCCAGCTCGCACCTGATTCGCACGTTCGGCGAGGCGGGCCTGACCGCTACCGTGATCGCCCTCCTCGGCGTGCTCATGCTCGTGCCGCTGCTTGGCGTGCTCCTGATCCGCAACGAGACCAGCTTCGCCGCCAGGGTCCGCGTCTCCGACACCGGCGTCAACGCGCTCCGCCGGTTCTGCGGCTGGATCGCCCAGCGCATGGTGAGCCGGCCGGGCCTCTACACCTTCTTGAGCGTGCTTCTCGTCGGCGGCCTGACGCTGATCTACGCCACGCTCGAGCCGCGCTACCGGCTGGCCGACCAGGTGCCCGACCGCGAGCAGGCCGTCGCGGCATCGAGCCGCCTCGACGCCAAGCTCACCGGCGCCAATCCGATCGACATTCTCATCGAGCTCCCGGCCGGCGCCGCCCTCTACGACGAAGCGACGCTCGATCTGATCGGCGAGGTCCACACCATCGTCGAGCGCCAAGCCGGCGTCGGCAACGTCTGGTCGCCGGAGACGCTGAGGCGCTGGCTGAGGGAGAAGGCCGGCATCACCGACATTGCGGTCCTGCAGCAGTACGTCAGCTATCTTCCCGAACACCTCACCCGTCGCTTCGTGTCGGCGGAGGAGGACGCGGTCGTGGTGTCGGGCCGCATTCCCGATGTCGACGCGAGCCGCCTCCTGCCCGTGATCGAGGAGCTCGACGCAGCACTCGACGCGGTGCGCGTGGCGCATCCCGGCTTCAACATCTCCGTGACCGGCCTGGCGGCGATCGCCGCACGCAACAGCGCCGACATGATCGGCAACCTGAACCGTGCGCTGACCGTCGAGATCGTGTTCGTCGCCGCCTTCATCGGCCTCGCCTTCCGCTCCGTCGCCGTGATGATCGCCAGCATCATGCCCGGCATCTTCCCGGTGGTGATGTCGGGCACGGTGCTGTGGCTCATGGGCGAAGGCCTGCAGTTCGCCAGCGTCGTCGCGCTGGTCGTCTCCTTCGGGCTTGGGCTGAGCGCCACCATCCACTTCCTCAACCGCCTCAGGCTCGAAGACCGGCCGGGAGCCGACCCCGGAATAGGCGTTGAGCGCGCGACGATCCTGGTCGGCCCGGCGCTTATCCTGACGTCGGTGGTGCTCGCCTGCGGGCTGGCCGTGACGGTGCTGTCCGACCTCCCCTCGCTCCGGCTGTTCGGATGGCTGGCGGCCTTCGCGATGATCGCGGCGCTGGTGGCGGACCTGTTGATCCTGAGGCCGACGGCGACGTTCCTCTTCACCCTCACCCGGCGCCGCTCAGCCGCGGGCCCCAAGGCGCCGCAGCCGGCCGAGTAGCCGCAGGCTTCGGCCGAAGGCACTTCCTCCGCCCGCGAAAGGGCCGCGCGCGGACCTCAGCTCTTGTCGAGCCGGACCACGACTTCCGTCACGTCGAGGTTCGTCGGGCGCAGCGTGACGGTCTGCTGCCCGCCGCGCGTCACCACCTCCACGGCCACCGAGAGGTTCTGCGACGTCGTCTTCACCGAAGCGATGATCCTGTTGGCGTTGGCGGTCCCGCTGATCTGCCCGCCGACGCCGTAGCTCGACTCGCTCCAGTTCCCGACGACCACGCCGGCGGCATGCCGGTAGGTAAGGTTGCTCTTGATCACGAGCTTGTCTCCGCCGCTGGCGAAGGCGCAGGTCAGCGTCTGCTGGATCTTGTTGCCGTCGTCCGTCACCTCGTTCTTGGCGATGCAGGTCATCCCCTCGCTCTGGCCGTTGGTGTACTTGATCGAGCCGTTGCCGCGCCAGGACCCGTCCATCCCCAGGAAGATGCCGGCCGCGCTGGCGGCGGTCGCAGGGGCCAGCGGCCCCGCCAGCAGGAAGAGCGCGACGAAAGCAGGCACCAGCTTCGCCGCGAGCGCGGACGTGTATCGAATTGCCATGACCCCATCCCCAAAATTCGTGCGGCTCGACCGGAGCGCGGCAACGCCCGGACTGGGCGAAGACCTGCCTTGAACCGCCCCCGGAGCGCCGCCGCGATCGCCCGGACGCGGCGCCGCCCGGAAATCAGCCGGCACGATAGCCTTGTCGGCCTCCCGCAGGCAACTGGCCGCCGCCCGGCCCGTGGCCCATGTCCCCTCACTGTGGTACCGCTGCTGAGCGTGTCGGGAGCGCGTGGGGGACGGGTTGGGGGCACGGCGTGGCACGACTGCCGAGCGTATTGGTAGCCGAGTGTGGACAGGCCCGGACCGAGCCTATATAACCCGCGCGCCTTCAACCGGGCTGTGCACCGCGACTGTCCCGGCGAAGTCAGCCCAGGTAGCTCAGTTGGTAGAGCAGCGGACTGAAAATCCGCGTGTCGGTGGTTCAAATCCGCCCCTGGGCACCAATGATTGCAGGGTCCATTCCGGACACATTGGTGACGTTTTGTTCCGGAGACATGGGGGACTGCACCCTTGCTCCGAAGGGGTTGGCGATCGGCTCCTGCCTTCAGGTGACATCGTAGATCGTCGGCAGCGTGGCCCGCATGGCAGGCGGGAATCAAATGTCGGATTCGCTCCCACTAGCCTTCCGAAGCGGCGGGCTCACCTGACTCCGCCGTGATACGGTCCCGTACCGCGAAGTCATCGCGCTTCTCCATTCGCGATACAGAAAGCGTCAGACCGTAATCCCGCGCGGCGCCGCCCGGCAGGGGCGCGCTTTCCGCCGATGTGCCGTCGTCGCGCCGTCCGCTGCTGCAAGGCTCGATGCCGAGGACGTAGCGGTGCGCGCGCGTGTCCTGCCATACTTGGAGAAAGGGCAGTCGCTCCGTATCGAACAGCAGGGAGATCCGCAGCTCCTCTCCGGTATCCGCCATCGGCGTCGTGACGCGGCACGGTACGCCATCCGGCATCCGGTGGCAGTCCACGCTTGGCTCCCTCGCATCGGGCGCCGTCATCGGACCGGCGAGAACGCCCTCGCCGACGCTCACGACCGTCCCCTCGTCTATGGCGGGAAAGCCGAGGTTGAAGTGGTAGAGAATCTCGTGCGGCTGCGGCTCGCCGAGCAGGTTCTCCACCCGATCCTCGATCCGCAGAGCGCTCCCGCCGATCGGCGCCTCGATGCGCCGATGAAGTCTGAGCGCCTCTCCCCCGTAGCGCGCCTGCGTCACCTCGCCTTCGCAGAACAGCACCGGCTCGCCGTCCGACCAGTCCTCGCCGTAGGCGAGCACGCGGGCCGGCGTGAAGGGGAGCCGGCCATGCAGCGGCTTGCCGCGATTGGGCTGGCGGACGTGATCGAGGCCGCCGGTCACCAGGAGCCCGGAGAGGCTGCGGTTGAACCCCGTGCCCTCCTCGTCGGCGGCATCGTGCAGCGCGGGCGAGCGGAACCCTCCCGGAGCCTGCCAGGCGATCGGCGTCCCGCAGTGCCAGCACGGGCCGATATCGAGCGACCGGTCCGCCAGCACCCAGAAATCCAGCCCGCCACCCGTGGAAAAGGCGAGCGCCCGCACACCCCTCTCCGTCCCGTCGTCGAGGGCGATGCGGCGCACGGAGGCGACCTGGCGAAGATCGCCGACCTTCGGGGCGATCGTGCCGCGCGCCGGGTTGCGTCCGAGGATACCGCTTCCCATGCGACGGTCAGGCGAACGCCTTCTCCTGTTCCCTGAGCTCGAGGCGCGTGAAGGCCTCGGGCGGCGCATCGTTCCCCGCCATGAGCTCGCGCATCAGGCGCATCATCCGCTCCTCGGCGGCGGGGTCGCGGACGGGAGACTCCTGCCCCGGATCGCGCTCCAGGTCGTAGAGCCGCGTCTCGTCTTCCAGGAGCGCGCCCGGCCCGTAATTGCTGTACATCGGCGAGCGGTCGCTCACGGGAACCTTCAGCACCGGCGCGCCCTTGGTGAAGGGGAATGGACCTGCGAGGCTCGCGCTGGAAAGCTCCTCGGGAGGAAAGTGATCCCAGATGTGCGTCGGCATCAGCGTGTACTGGAAGATCTCCTGCGTGCTCAGGTCGGGCGGGAAGCGGTGGTAGGTGTAGCGTCCGTCGGTGACGTTCACCGCTCCGCCGAAATAGCCGAAGATCACGCCCTTCCGCAGGCTGCGATCGGCTTCGATGAGCGGCAGCAGGGAATGGCCCTGCATCTCCGGCGGGGCCGGCACGCCGAACAGATCGAGGAAGGTCGGGGCAAGGTCGATCGTCTGCGTCAGCGCGCGACGCCTTGCTCCCGCGCCTCGCTGCCGCGGGTCGTGCACGAAGAGCGGGATGTGCACGATCTCCTGGTACATGTTCATCCGGTTCTTCGCCCAGAAATCGTGCTCGCCGAGCAGGAAGCCGTGATCGGTGGTCACGACCAGCGCCGTGTCCTTCCAGAGGTCGTGCCGATCAAAATAGTCGAGCAGCTCGCCGAGCAGGAAGTCGCAGAGCGAGACGACGGCGTAGTAATTGGCGCGCAGCTCCTCGCACTCCTCCGGCAGCTCGTCGACGCGCCCATAGCGCGGCCAGTCTCGGATGGGCCCGTTCCAGCCCGTCCTGAACTTGTCGCGGAAGCGGGGCGGCGCCTGGAAGGGCTCGTGCGGGTCGAAGGTCTCGATCTGCAGCAGCCAGTCGTCGGCGTCGCGGTTCCGGTCCAGGAAGTCCATTCCGGACGCAAAACACTGGACCGAGGGGAAGTCCTTCTCCTCCTTGACGAACTCGCGATTGACGATGTTGTGCCGCTTGTAGTCGCGCAGCGCCTCGCTGTACTGGCGCTCGTGGTACATCTCGCGCAGCCGCTCCCAGTGCGGCTGGACGAGGGCCTTCCAGGGGTCGCCCTCCTGTCCGCGGATGAACTCGTAGGAATCGTAGCGGTTATGGTAGGTGGCGCCGCCGTCCTCCCAATAATGGAAGTGGTCGGTGACGAGATGACTGTAGATGCCGGCGTCGTTCAGGAGCTCGGGGAAGGAATTGTCGAAAGGCTCCAGCGGCCCCCAGCTGCGATGCAGGAAGCTCAGGCGTCCCGATTGCATGTCGCGCCGCGCCGGCATGCAGGGCAGGCTGCCGGCATAGTGGCTGTCGAACGTCGCCGCCCGCCGCGCCAGCCGGTCGAAGCTCGGCGTGTCGATGCGCGTGCCGCCGTAAGCGCCCAGCATGTGCCGGTTGAGCGAGTCGAAGAGGACGAATACGGCTCTCATTGCTTCCTCATTTCATGTCAGCGCAACGGCATTTCTTCAGGGCTCTGGCCGACCCCGCGCAGCCCGCATGGAGTGAAGCGCAATGCGGGAATGTCGTCTCCACCGCGGAACCCGGATTGCGCTTCGCTCCATCCGGGCTACGCTCACTTGACGGCCCCCTGGGTGAGCCCCTTCACGATGAAGCGCTGGCCGATGAGCAAGAGGACCAGCGCGGGCAGGATGGAGAGGGCAGCGCTCGCCGCCATCTGCGTATACTGAATCTCGAAGTCCTGCGCGAACTTCGCGATGGCCACCGGCACGGTGGCGGTCTGCTTCATCGTGAGATTGAGGGCGACGGCGAACTCGTTCCAGCTGAACACGAAAGTGAGCACCGCGGTGGCCGCCAGGCCCGGCGCGATGATCGGCAGGACCACAGTCCGCAGAAGCACGGGCGTGGACGCACCGTCGATCCGCGCCGCCTCCACCAGCTCGTTCGGCACGTCTCGCACGAACACCCCCATCAGCCACACGGCCATTGGCAGGTTGAGCGTGGCATGCGCCAGGATCAGGCCTACGAACGTGTTATCGAGCCCGACCGCTCGCGACATCGTAAACCAGGCGCCGGCGAGGGCGATCGGCGGGATCATGTGGAAGACGAGGGCCCAGCCCAGGAAGGAATGCACGACCCAGCGCGGCCACGCCATGCGGTCGAGCGACCAGGCGGCGAGCGTGGCAACGGTGAGGCAGAGGAGCGTGCTTGCGATGCCGACGATGAGCGAGTTGCGGTAGTTGATCAGGAAGTCCGACGCCTTCGAGAAGAGCACGTCGTTGAAGTTCATGAGGACGGGACTGAAGAAGAACTCGCCGATCAAGAGCGAAATCTGCGTCCGGAAGCCGGCCGCGACGGTCCAGGCGACGGGAACGAGCACGATCGCCGCCGCCACGACGAGGACGACATGGATAAGCGCCGTCCGGCCTTGGACCATGCCCATCACGTTGCGTCCCCCCGCCGACCGCGCGCCGCCAGAACGAGAACGAGCAGGAGCGAAACGAGGAAAATCACCGCCACGGACATGGCGGCGCCATATCCCATCCGGTCCTCGGTGAAGAACCGCTGGTAGAGCGTGAAGCTGATGACCTCGGTCGCGGTGCCGGGCCCGCCGCCGGTCAGCAGATAGACCTCGTCGAACACCTTGAAGGCAAGGACGAGGCGAAATGCGAATGTCACCACGATGGTCGGGATCATCATAGGAATGGTGACGTACAGGAGCTCCTGCCAGGCAGACGCGCCGTCGATCCTGGCGGCCTCGAACGTGTCCTGAGGCAGCGATTCCAGTCCGGCGAGGAAGAGGAGGAAGCAGAACGGCGTCCAGTGCCAGATGTCCACCACGATGACGGAGAGCAGGGCCGTGTTTGCGTCGCCCAGCCAGTCGTGCGGTCCGAGGCCGACGAGGCCGATCACCTGGTTGGCGAGGCCGAAATCGTAGTTCAGCATCAGCTTCCAGATCGCGCCGATGACGATGCCCGGGATGAGGATCGGGAGAATGAAGATGGCGCGGTAGAGCACGCGCCCCCGCATCACCCGGCTCACCAGCAGCGCCAGCGCGAAGCCGAGGATCATCTGCCCGATGACCGCGCCGAACGCAAAGATCGTGGTGTTGACCAGGCCGGCGCGGAAGAGCGGATCGTCAGGCAGGGCACGATAGTGCGTCAACCCGGCCGGGGTCCATATGGCGCTGCCCCCCGACCACCTGATCTCGAAGAAGCTGATGACGAAGAGGTTAGCGAGCGGCAGGACGCTCAGCGCCAGCATCATCGCCAGCGCGGGCCCGAACGTCACCCAGCGCCAGAGGCGATCGTCCGCCTGCGCGGGATCGCGCCGAAGCACGATCACGCTGCCGCCGGCTTCGGCCGACGACAACGCTGGCGCACTCATGCAGGACTCCCCTGCCCTGTGCTACAGAGGCGGGAGCTCCCCGGTGTTGTAGTTGTACTTCTCCATGACTGCGTGAATGTCCTCCGCCATGGAGTTGAGGGCATCGGTGGTCGTGATCTCGCCCGCGATCGCGCGATTCAGCCCGACCTCGAGGATCGCGATCACCTCGCTCGCCTCGGGGAACTGATAGACGTTCACGGCGTGCGGGAGGGCAGCCGCCAGCGGCTTCATCCAGCGGAAGCGCCGCTCCTCCGTGATGGGCTCGTTGTAGACCTCCGCGTTCAGCGGGATGCCGCCGGCAAGCGCCGTCGCCATCTGCGCGTCCTTCGTCTGGAACCAGCGGAAGAACTCGACCGCCGCCCTCTTGCGCTCGTCCGGCACGTTGTGGGCGATGCCGCCGAGCCAGTGGCCGAGCGCCGGCCCGGGCGGCACGCCTTCCACGTGCGGCGTCGGCGCGAACTCCATCTTATCCACGACGATCGATTTGTTCGGGTCGTCCATCTGCGACCACGCCGCGATCACGATGCTCGCATGGGCGCCGTGGCCGGTGACCAGCGTCTGGATGACCTCCGCCTGATCCAGCGCAGCGGTCTTGGGATGACCGGCCTCGTTGGCGAGGCGGATGTAGTAGTCGAGCGCCTCGAGGCCTTCGGGGCTGTTCAGCGCGACCGAATAGTCCCCCGCGTTCTGGTCCGCGAAAATGCCGCCGCCGTGGCCGTAGAGGTAGGGATAGAAGTCATAGGCCACCGTATGCGGCCCCCGCGCCCCGCGTTGAACGATGCCGTACATGTCCGGGGGGTTGTGCAGCGCCCGCGCGTTCGCCTCCAGCTCGGCGAACGTTTCCGGCACCTTCAGTCCGTTCTCCTCGTAGAGGTCGCCCCGATAGAAAAGCATCGGGATGTTGGGCTGGATTGGCATCGAGAAGAGCTTGTCTTCCGGCGTCATGGAGCCGGCCTCGGGGTCATAGTAGATGGTGTCGGCAAGGGTGAAGAGTGCTGGATCGAGGGTGAAGCCGGGATCGATGTCGGTGATCGCGGTGACGAAGCCGCCGTCGTACATCTCGGTGAACCAGCCCGAGTTCATGATCAGGATGTCGTAGTCGCCCCGGCTGGTGCGCACGGAGTTGCGCTGCTTCTCCAGCGAGCCGGCGAAGGGGTTGACGTCCAGCTCGACCTGGTTGCCCGTCTCCTCCTCGTAGAGCGCGACGGTCTTGGCGAAGCTGTCGAACCACGGGGACTGGTTGATCACGATTGTGATCGGCGCGACGGACTGCGCCGAGGCATATGGGACGAAGCGCGAGCCGCCGATCAGTGCCGTTGCGCCGGCTCCCAACAGGGCCTCGCGGCGCGACGGGCGCCATCCGCTCCAGAATCTCTTCGACATGTCATCCTCCCTGGCAAAGCTCATGTTTGCCGGGAGGGTCGCACGGGCCATTCATGCCAACAACTGAATTATTTGCAGCAATCCATAGATGAGATGAATGGCGTCAGTTTTCGGGCTGCTGGGTGCAGATGGCCTTCAGCTCCTCGATCAGCGACTGCGCACCTGGCGACAGCCAGGCGCCGCGCCGCTGCATGATGCCGGCGTCGCGGCGGCTGCGCAGGGCCGGCACGTCGAGCCGCGTCAGCCCCGACCCTTCCGGCCCGGCAACGGTGTTCGCCGTCGTGTAGGTGAGCGCGTCCGAATTGCGCAGCATGCCGAAGACGAACGCCATGGATTCCGTTTCCACCGCCGGAACGGGCGGGGCGATGTCGCGGGCGACGAAGAGCGCTTCGAGCTTGCGGCGCGCCCGCGGATTGTTCGCGGGCAGCACCCAGGGGAAGGCCAGGAGCGCCTTGAGGTCGATCTTCCTCTGCCGGGCGAGCGGATGGTCCTTGCGGCAGGCGACGCCGAGGGCGTCGGATGTGAGCGGCGCGATCTGCAGGTCCGCTTCGGCCTCGCTGCCGGACAGCTCGGCGACCACGAAATCGAGGTCGCCGTGCCTCAAGGAGCGGAGCAGCGCCTCGTCGAATCCTCCGAAGATGCGAAATTTGAGCCGGGGGCGCCCGGCCAACGTGCGCGCTACGGCAAGAGGCAGATGCCGCCTCAGCCACGCCGGCCCGGCCCCGATCATAACCTGGCCTTCTGCGCCGCTTCGCAGGCCGTCGAGCTCTCCGACCGCGTCGTCGAGCTGCACCTGCACCGCCTGCGCGTGCCGCACGAGGCTCCGGCCGTAAAGGGTAAGCTCCACGCCGCGCGGCAGGCGCTCGAACAGCGGAACGCCAAGCTCCTGCTCGAGCAGGCGGATGCTCTTCGTCAGCGTGGGCTGCGTGATGTTCAGGTCCGCCGCGGCGGCGGTGATGCTCCGCCGCTCCGCGATCTTCAGGAAGTACTGAAGCTGACGAATATCCATCCCGGCGCTGCGCCCGACCCGCTCGACCCATTACCCCTGTCTATGGATCGTAGCAGAATTTTCAGTTGTTGGAATAGGTTAGGCATGCCAACCTTTGATCAAGGCAACGCGGGGGGAGCGAAGCGCAGCGATGAAGGAGTCGGCCGACGTCTGGGCGAGGGGCCTCGTGCGGTCGCAAAGCAATTCTCCGCATCGCTCGAGCACGTCGGGACCATGACGCAATGCTGAAGCAACGGCTTCCGGAGCGGCTCACGCCGGCGGCGGCGAAACTTGGGCTGCGCCCCCTCTATGGAGACATCCACAACCATTGCGCCCTTTCCTACGGCCACGGC
>CAZMJQ010000067.1:0-3746 GCA_964566475.1 uncultured Propylenella sp.
TGGCTGCCGATGCCCGCGACGTTCGCTTCCTTCCTGCTCGAGACGGAGTCCCTCGTCCCAGGCAGCATCTCCATGGTCAGTCAGAGCGGCGGCATCGCGACCATGGCGCAGGCGCTCGCGCAGCAGAGCGGCTCCGGCTTCCGCACGATGGTGAGCGTCGGAAACGAGGCCGTGCTCTCGCTGGCGGATTTTATCCATGCGCTGGCCGCCGATCCGGGCACCGCGGTCATCGCCGTCTATCTGGAAGGCGTGCGCCACGGCGAGAAGCTCATCGCCGCGCTTGCTGCGGCGCGCGCGCAAGGGAAGCCGGTGGTCGTGCTGAAGGGCGGTATGAACGCCGCCAGCGCACGGGCGGCCGCCGCGCATACCGGCACGCTCGCCGGCGAGGGCCGCGTGTGGGAGGCGATTCTCCGCGAGCAGGCGGCCATTCTGGTGGAATCGCTGGAGGAGATGCTCGACGTCGCGCTCTTCCTCTCCACCACCGATCCCGCCAAGCTGCCGCGCGGGACCGGGCTGGCTGTCGTCACCTTCGGCGGGGGCGGCGGCGTGCTCGCGGCGGACCAATGCGCCAGACGCGGGCTCGTCACGCCGCCGATCTCCGAGGCGTCGCGCGAGCGCCTGAAGCCGCTCCTGCCCCCGATCGCCTCCGTCGGAAACCCGTTCGACGTCACGCCGCAGACATTCAATCAGCCGGAATGGATGGCGCGGTTTCCCGAAGCGCTCGACGTGATCGCGGCCGACGCAGCCATCGACAGCATCCTCGTCCAGAACGGCCCGATGAGCCAGCAGGCGTTCGAGCTGGCCGACGCCATCGCCGCCTTCCGCGACCGGACGGACAAGACGGTGTGCCTTGCCTGGCCCCTGCCGCCGAAGGGAGCGGCCGAGCGCTCCCGCACGCATGGCTTCCATGTGTTCGGAGAGTATGCGCGCGCCATCAACGCCATCGCCAAGGCGACGCGCTACCGGTCCGACCTCTCACGGCCAAGCGCCGAGGCGTCCCCTGCCCCGCTCGCCCTCGACTGGACAAAACACGTGCCGCGGCCAGAAGCGGGCCAGGTGATCTCGGAGCACGCGTGCCATGCGATCCTGCGGGATGCGGGTCTACCGGTCGCTGCGGGGGAGTTGGTGGAAACGGAGGAGGAGGCGGCCGAGGCGGCACGGCGCGTGGGGTTTGCGTTGGTGATGAAGGGGATCACCCCGAAGGTGACGCATCGCGCCAAAGCCGGCCTCGTCGCTCTCGATGTCCGCACCGAAGAGGACGTCCGCGCCACGTTCCGCCGGCTCCGCGAGCGGGGCGACCGTGTCGGCACGCCGCTCGACGGCGTCTATCTCCAGCGGATGGCCGCGAAAGGGCGCGAAGTACTGGTCTCCGGCTTTATCGATCCCGTATTCGGTCCGATGCTGTCCTGCGGGGCGGGCGGGGCGATGACCGAGCTTTTGGAGGATGTGGTTCTGGCCCGCGCGCCAGTGAGCGAAGCGCGCGCCGCGGATCTGCTGCACACGCTGCGGATCGCGCGCGAGCCGGACGCCGACATTGCCCGGCTCGCGGCGTTCGCATCGCGCCTCTCGAGGCTCGTCGCCGGGGCGCCGTGGCGCGCATTCACCCTCGAGGTGAATCCGGTCGTATGGAACGAGTCCGGCGCCCTGGCGGTCGACGGACTCCTCATCATCGAGGAGGCGTGAGGCAACCAGCCCGCGCCCAGTCGGCGGCGTTCAGCTCTTCGTGTAGGCCGGCGGCCGCTTGTCGAGGAAGGCGCGCGCCGCCTCCCTCCCCTCTTCGGAGAAGGTGAGCCTGGCGCTTTCGGTCTGCGCCGTCAGATGGCTCTCCACCCAGGTGGTCAGCTCCGATTCGTTCATGTGGCGCTTGTTCGCCTTCAGCGCTCGCAGCGGCTTCGCGGCGATCGCCTCCGCCAGCTCCCTCGCTTTCGCCATGACGTCGCCGCGCGGAACGACGTAGTTGAAGAACCCGGTGCTCTCCAGCTCGCGCGCCGTGAAGCGCCGCCCCACATAGATCATCTCGCGCGCCTTCGCCTGCGGAATGCCGGCGCGCGCCAGGTAGGACGAGGCGATCAGCACGCCGCGGTCGATCTCCGGGCAGGAGAAGAAGGCCTCCTCCGATGCCACCCGCATGTCGCAGAAGCTGGCGATGACGAACCCGACGCCGATGCATGGGCCGCTGACGGCGGCAATGACCGGCCGGTCGAGGTTGTAGAGGCGCGGCAGGCAGTCGTTCATCATGGCGTAGCGCGCCATGCGCGTCTCCATGTCGGGGATCGCCACGAAGTCGTTGACGTCCGCCCCGCCGCACCAGGCGCGCGCGTCGGGCTTGGCGGCGAGGATCACGACGCGCGTCTCTTCCTCTGCCTCGATCGCCTCGCAGAGAGCCTTGATCTCCGGATAGACGTCGAAGGAGATGGCGTTGACCGGGGGCCGGTCTAGGGTGATGGTCGTTACACCTTGCCCGTCAGTCTCGACGTGGAAATAGTTCAGAGAAGTGCCGTCCATGCTGTTCTCGTTCGTCAGACTGACGATTATTGAATGCTTTCAACTGCCGTGACAAGCCTGACGCCATGCATTCGCGTCACGCGCACCGAATAGGCACGTCGGGGAGTAGTAGACCATGGCAATGACCCGGAGCGGATTGAACGTCGAGCCGGAGATCGTCTGCGAAGGACTGGGCTTTCCCGAGGGCCCCGTCGCCCTCAACGACGGCTCCGTGCTCCTGGTCGAGATCGCCGAAGGCCTGCTCGTCCGTATTTCACCCCAGGGCGGGAAGGCGATGGTCGCAAAACTCGGCGGAGGCCCGAACGGCGCGGCAATCGGCCCCGACGGCGCGGTCTACGTCTGCAACAATGGCGGGCTGGCCTTCCACCGCGAGCCGGGCGTCACGCGCGTCATCGGCACGCCGTCCGACTATTCCGGCGGCCGCATCGAGCGCGTCGATCTCGCGACCGGCAGGTTCGAGCGCCTCTACGATTCCTGCGACGGCGTTCCGCTGAACGGGCCGAACGACCTCGTCTTCGACCGCCACGGCGGGTTCTATTTCACCGACCACGGGAAGGTGCGCGAGACGAGTGTCGACCGCGGCCGCATCTACTACGCCACGGCCGACGGCAGCATGATCCGACGCGTAATCTTTCCCATCTCCATGCCGAACGGCATCGCCCTCTCGCCCGACGAGGGCACGCTCTACGTCGCCGAGACGGAGACGGCGCGGCTGTGGAGCTTCAGAATCCTGTCACCCGGCGAGGTCGAGCTCCTGCCGTTCCCCTCGCCGAACGGGGGACGCATCGTCTACGGCGCCGGCGGCTTCCAGCGCTTCGATTCCATGAAGGTGGAGACCGGCGGGCGGATCTGCGTCGCCACGCTGCAGATCGGCGGGATCACCACGATCTCGCCCGCCGACGGGTTTGCCGAGCACACCCCGATGCCCGACCGCAACACGACGAACCTCTGCTTCGGCGGGCCGGACCTCAGAACGGTCTACGCCACGCTCTCCCATAGCGGCCGGCTTGCCCGGGCCAGGTGGCCGCGCGCCGGCCATCCGCTCAACTTCGTCGACCGCGCCGGTTAAGCCGCCGCCACGCCTCTATCCGGTGCCGCGTCCCCAGAGGCGCACGAGCTCGTCGGCGATGCCGGCAAGCTCCGGCTCGATCTCCGGCAGCTCCCGCAGGTCCGGAGCGACCGGGACGTCCCAGGTGAAGCCTTCCAGCGCCTCCTCCCGGCTCATTCCGGGCGCCAGAGCC
>CAZMJQ010000068.1:0-5579 GCA_964566475.1 uncultured Propylenella sp.
TCCACCATGCGCAGCCTGTCCTCGGGCCGGCCGAAGGCCGGACCCGGGGGCATGGTCCCCCTCCCCCATCTGCGATGGGGGAGGAACCGGCGCGGCGCGCTCACGCAATCCCCTCCCCGGCTAGCGCAATGACCTTCCGAGCCACAATCCTCACGCTCTTCCCGGAGATGTTCCCCGGGCCGCTCGGCGTGAGCCTCGCCGGCAAAGCGCTGGCCGCCGGCACGTGGTCGCTGGAGACGCGGGATATCCGCGAGCACGGCGTCGGCGTCCACCGCGCCGTGGACGACACGCCGGCGGGCGGCGGCGCCGGCATGGTGATGCGCGCCGACGTGCTCGCCGCCGCCATCGACGCGGCCTCCGGCCCGGAGGACGACCGCCCGCGCCTCCTCATGAGCCCGCGCGGCGTGCCACTCACCCAGACGCGCGTGCGCGCGCTTGCCGAGGGCCCTGGCGCCCTCGTCGTCTGCGGCCGCTTCGAGGGCGTGGACGAGCGGGTGATCGAGGCGCGCGGCCTGGAGGAGGTTTCGGTCGGCGACTACGTTCTCTCAGGCGGCGAGATCGCCGCCATGGCGCTGCTGGACGCCTGCGTCCGCCTCCTGCCGGGCGTCATGGGTGCCGCCGAATCCGCCGCCGAGGAGAGCTTCGAGCAAGGCCTGCTGGAATACCCGCACTACACCCGTCCGCAGGAATGGGAGGGGCGCGCCATCCCCGAGGTGCTGACCTCCGGCCACCACGGCAGGATCGCCGAATGGCGCCGCGCCGAGGCCGAGAGGCTCACGCGAGAGCGGCGGCCGGACCTCTCGAAGAAATAGTCCGCACGCCGCATCGCCCGGCCTGCGATTGCGCTTGACGCGCGCTTCGCCCCGGTCCGATGCTGCCGGGCCTCCGAGAAAGGTGCGGGCGACATTGCGTCTGCTCTTCAACATCCTGAGCTTCGGCACCGGGCCCTACCCCGAGAAGGTGGCGCGCCGGCTACGGGTCATCAATCTCATCACCTGGATCGCCGCTTTCTATATCGCTTGCCGCGCCGTGCAGCGTCTTATCGATCCCGTGCTCTACAAGCAGGGGCTGATCGCCGTCGGCGTGGCGACCTGTTTTGCCAGCATCCCGCTCCTCCACCGCGTGAGCGCGACCGCGGCGCTCACCGGCCTTGCAGCCCTCGCTTACCTCGACATCTTCCGGGTCAACTGGCTTGCGGGTACGGGCGGCGGGTACTGGCTCGGCTACTTTGCCGCGATCGCGCTCGTCGTGCTCCTCGCCGGCGCGGAGCATTACATTGTGGCGGGCGGGCTTGCCGCGGTCGCCGGCGGGCTGGTGATCGCGCTTCACCTCACCGTTCCGTACAACGCCGGAGAGCTGTCGCCGACGGAGCTGCTCTACGGCAGCTTCGTCGTCAACGTCGCCTTCTACGCGGTTACCATATTCGCCGTGGTGCTCTACGCGGCGTGGCAGATATCCCGCGCCGAGACGACCGCCGAGCACGAGCGCGAGCGGTCGGACCTGCTCCTGGCCAACATCCTCCCGACGGGGGTCGCGAGCCGCCTGAGGGAAGCGCCGGACCAAGTCGTGGCGGACCGCTACGACGCGGCGTCGGTCCTCTTTGCCGACATGGCCGGGTTCACGGCGCGGGCCGGCCGGATGGCCCCCGAGGAGCTGGTCGGCTTCCTCAACCGGGTGTTCTCCGAGTTCGACCGGCTGGTGGAGAGGCACGGGCTCGAAAAGATCAAGACGACCGGCGACGCCTATATGGTGGTGAGCGGCGTTCCGGAGGCGCGGCCCGACCATGCCGAGGCGCTCGCCGATCTTGCGCTCGAGATGCGCGACGCGCTTAGCGGCCTCCTCGATCCGGGCGAACACGGGGTCCAGATGCGCATCGGCATCGCCTCCGGCCCGGTGGTCGCCGGGGTCGTCGGCCGGCGCAAGTTCTTCTACGACGTCTGGGGCGATGCGGTGAACATCGCCTCGCGCATGGAATCGACCGGCGAGCCGGGCCGGATCCAGGTGGCGCCGGAAACCTTTGCACTGCTCGAGGACCGGTTCGATCTGGAAGAGCGCGGGCTCATCGAGGTGCGCGGCAAGGGCCAGATGCGCACCTGGTACCTCCGGGGGCGGAGGGCGGAGAGAGGCGGGACCGCCGTTCCTGCCGGGGCCGCCCGCGACGAAGCCTCCCTGCCGGGCATGTGCGAGGAGGCATGAACGGGGCCCTCCCGCCCGCTCCTGCGGCCATTTTCCGCCGCTTTTCCGGCTCCCAGCCATCGACAGCGCCGGGTTGAATGTGTATATCCGCGCCGACCTCCGAGGATCGTCGAGACGAAGCGCGCGGGCCGGCGTGGCCGGACAATCGCGCTGCTGGCAAGGAAAACAGCCATGAACCTGGTGCAACAGATCGAGCAGGCCGAGATGGCCTCCATCGCGGCGAAGCGCGAGCTTCCGCCCTTCGAGGCCGGCGACACGGTGCGCGTGCATGTGCGCGTCACCGAAGGCGCCCGCACGCGCCTGCAGGCCTACGAGGGCGTGGTGATCGCCCGCAAGGGCAGCGGCCTCAACGAGAGCTTCACCGTGCGCAAGATCTCCTACGGCGAGGGCGTGGAGCGCGTCTTCCCGATCTTCTCGCCGATGGTGGAGAAGGTGGAGGTGGTGCGCCGCGGCGACGTGCGCCGCGCCAAGCTCTATTATCTGCGCGGACGGCGCGGCAAGTCGGCGCGCATCGTCGAGGCCTCGAACGTGCGCGCCAAGCGTCTCAACGAGGAGGCGCGCGAGATCGCCGCGCAGGAGCGCGCGGCCGAGCAGGCCGCCAAGGCAGCCGCCCCGCGGCCCGCCGCCGACGGGAAACCCAAAGCAAAGGCGAAGGCAAAGGCGAAATAGCGGCCGCCTCCGCCTCGCCGCTCTTTCGGACGCAACCTTAACCCATCCAGTAGCGCGGGCCCGGCCCGGCACGTCCCGCCCTGTCGGCGGGATTGGAGAGCGCGCAGCGGTCGATCGACAGGCAGCCGCAGCCGATGCAGGCCGTGAGGCCGTCCCGCAGCCGCTGAAGCTCGG
This sequence comes from uncultured Propylenella sp., assembly GCA_964566475.1. Taxonomy (GTDB): domain Bacteria; phylum Pseudomonadota; class Alphaproteobacteria; order Rhizobiales; family Afifellaceae; genus DASWJZ01. The sequence continues at coordinate 3,040 of CAZMJQ010000068.1, forward strand.
CGATCCGCTCGTCGATCCGTTTCGTCCAGGTGCTCGAAAGGCGCGCCCAGTCGCCGCTCTTGGGCACGCGGCCGGCCGGCAGCCTGGCGAGCTCCGCGGCGATCTCATCGAGCGTCAGGCCGATCTTCTGCGCGAACACGATGAAGGCGATGCGCCTCAGCACCGAGCGCGGAAAACGGCGGTGCCCGGAGCCGGCCCGCTCCGACTGGATCAGCCCGCGCTCCTCGTAGAAGCGCAGCGCCGACGACGCGACGCCGCTCCGGCGCGCGATCTCTCCGATCGTGAGTGTCGTTTCCATGGCCGGAAGCTCAGCACAAAAAGCGCTTGACTTCAAGTTCACTTGAACTTGTAGCAACCGCCTTCGTTCAAGCGAAGGAGCATCACGATGCAGATCGACACCCCTTTGAAAGGCCTCCGCGTCGCCGTGACCGGCGGGACCTCCGGCCTCGGCCTCGCCCTGGTCGAGCAGCTCGCGGCGCGCGGCGCGCGCGTCGCCTTCGTCGCCCGCACCGGTTCCGCCGTGGGCCGGACCGCCCGCCGCACCGGCGCGCACGGCATCGTCGGCGACGTCGGCGCCAAGGACGACATCTACCCGATGGCGCTGCAGATCACCGGGGCGCTCGGCGGGCTCGACGTTCTCGTCAACAACGCCTCGAGCCTCGGCCCCACCCCGCTCGCGCTCCTCGCCGACACGCAGTGCGAGGAGCTGGCCGAGGCGCTGCAGGTCAACGTGATCGGTCCGTTCCGCCTGACCAAGGCGCTGTTCGGGGCGCTCGCCGCCTCGGCGCGCGAGGGACGCGGCGCGGTGGTCCTCAACGTGTCGAGCGACGCCGCCGTCAACGCCTATCCGGGCTGGGGCGCCTACGGCGCGAGCAAGGCGGCGCTCGCCCACCTCTCCGACATCTGGAACGAGGAGGCGGCCGGAGAGGGCGTGCGCTTCCTGTCGCTCGACCCCGGCGACATGGACACGCCGCTCCACGCGCTTGCAGCCCCCGACGACGATCCCGCGACGCTGAGGCGTCCGCAGGACTCCGCCGCCGAGCTGATTGCGGCGATCGTCGCGACCCTGCCTCAGCGCGCCGAGCGGGCGGTGGCATGATCGCCGCGGATCGCCCTCAAGGAAGCGCGGCGCGGCTCCTCGCCATCGACGCCGCCGGCGCAGTCCGCCACCGGCCTCGCGCCGGCCTCGCCGGGCTGTTCGAGCCCGGCGACCTGGTCGTCGCCAACGACGCCGCGACGCTTCCGGCAAGCCTCGCCGGAACGCATATCCCGACTGGAGCGCCTGTGGAGGTGCGGCTGGCGGCGTGGCTGTCTCTCGACGATGCCACGCGCTTCGTGGCGGTCGCGTTCGGGGCCGGCGACCATCGCACGCCGACGGAGGACCGGCCGCCGCCGCCCCCGATAAAGCCCGGCGACCACCTCAGGCTCGGGCCGCTCGTCGCAACGGTGGAGCGGACCTACGGGGCGCTGAGGCTGGTCGACCTTCGCCTGTCGGGCACCGGCGATACAGTTCGTGCAGGCGTCGCGCGCCACGGCCGGCCCATCCAGTACGCCCACGTTCCCGAGCCGCTGGCGCTTTGGGACGTATGGACGCCGCTCGCCGCCCGGCCCATCGCCTTCGAGCCGCCGTCGGCCGGCTTCGCGCTCGACTGGCGGACCGTCGCCGCCTTCCGCGCGCGCGGCGTCGGCTTCGTCACGCTGACACACGCGGCCGGCATCTCCTCCACCGGCGACCCGGGGCTCGACGCGCTCCTCCCTTTCGACGAGCCGTATCGCATCCCGCACGCGACGGCCGCGGCGATCGCCCGGACGAAGGCGGCGGGCGGACGCGTCATAGCCATCGGCACGACGGTGGTCCGCGCCCTCGAATCCGCGTCAACAGCCGACGGCCGCGTGCACGTCGGCGACGGCGTCGCGACGGGCCGCATCGGGCAGGAGACGCCGCTTCGCGTGGCCGACGCGATCCTCACCGGCGTGCACCGGCCCGGCGAGAGCCACTACGAGCTCCTGCGCGCTTTCGCGAGCGACGCGGCGCTGGAGAAGCTGGCGGCCGAGGCCGAGGCGCACGGCTACCGGCCCCACGAGTTCGGGGACTCGATGCTGATCGAGCGCGACCACACTCGCCGGCTCGCGCCGGTCCGCTCCCCTCTCTTGTCGTCATGCCACGGCTTGACCGCGGCATCCATTCCGTAGCGTCACGGAGAGCACGGCGATGGTCGAATGGATTGCCGGGTCAGGCCCGGCAAGGACGACAAGCAGGGCGGCGAGTGAAACGAAGCTTCACGTCTCGAAGCGGCGAAACGCGTCCTCGATCTCCGCGTCGGTCGCAAACGCGCGGCGGCGCGCTTCGGCCAAGCCTTCGAGCAGGTCCGGGAGGTGCGCTGGATCGATGTCCTCGGCCTCGGCCTCGGCTTCGCCTGCCAGGGTGAGCATAGCCGTGGCAATCTCGTCCTGGCGGCTCGCCGGGAGCCGGCGAATGGTCTCAAGCGCCTTGTCCAGAAGCTTTGTCATGCAGTCACGATATCACCGATGGTCAGTCG
>CAZMJQ010000069.1:0-3717 GCA_964566475.1 uncultured Propylenella sp.
GACGCGCTGATCGCCACCGGCCACACCGCCGACGACCAGGTCGAGACGATCCTCTACCGGCTCGCCTCCTCGCCGAGCCGGCGCGCCCTGCTCGGCATGCGCCCGCGGGCCGGCAAGCTGGTCCGGCCGCTGCTCGGCTTCGGCCGCGCGCAGACCACCGCCTACTGCGCGGAGCGCGAGCTGGCCTGGCGCGACGATCCGAGCAACGACGAGGGCGCCTACGCGCGCAACCGCGTCCGCCACGGGCTCGTCGCGGCGCTGGCCGAGGTCCACCCGGCCGCGGCCCAGAACGTGCTGCGCACGGCGGAGCTGCTGCGCGACGAGGCCGAGGTGCTCGACGCGCTCGTCGCCGCCGAGCTCGACGCCTCGAGCGGCTCGCCGCGCAGCACGATCGAGCTCGAGCGCCTCGCCGAACTGCCGCCGGCGCTGCGCCGCCTCGTCGTCCAGCAGCTCGCCGACCGCGCCGCCGGACGCCCCGTGGCCGGCGCCGCCAACCACGCCGACGAGGTGGCCGCGCTGCGCCGCACCGGCACCGCGATGCTCGACCTCGGCGGCGGCGTCCGCGCGATCGCCGAGCGCGGCACCCTGCGCGCCGAGCGCTGAGCGCTCGCTCTATATCTAGACTGCCGCCGGTGAGGACTCGATGAGCGGGGCGGCGATCGGCGAGACCATGGGCCGCGGCGAGGATCTGCGGCGGCGAGTCGCCGAGCTGGGCAGGCAGATCAGCGAGGACTACGCGGGCCGCGACCTGTTCATGATCGGCGTCCTGAAGGGCGCGGTGATCTTCCTCGCCGACCTGATGCGCCACCTCGACGTCGCCTGCGAGGTCGACTTCATGGCCGTCTCCAGCTACGGCTCGCAGACCGACTCCTCCGGCGTGGTGCGGATCCTCAAGGATCTCGACGCGCCGATCGAGGGCCGCGACGTGCTCATCGTCGAGGACATCATCGACTCCGGCCTCACCCTGCAGTACCTGATGCGCAGCCTCAACGCCCGCGGCCCCGCCTCGCTCGAGGCCTGCGCGCTGCTGACCAAGCCCGACCGCCTGCGGGTCGACCTCGAGCCGCGTTACGTCGGCTTCCGCATCGCCGACCGCTTCGCGATCGGCTACGGGCTCGACCACGCCCAGCGCTACCGAAACCTCGATTACGTCGCCGCGTTGGGGGAGTAGATGATTGAAATCGTCTATCCAACGCCTCCAGGCGCGGAAACCGCCCTGGTACGCTGAATTTTCCCGGTGAGACGTTTCTTCAAAAGCGCGGCGTTCCCGATCCTGCTGGTGGTGATCCTCGCCTTCATCGCCCAGCGGGTGATCACCCCCGGCCCGGAGACCGAGGCGCCCTCCTACAACGAGTTGGTCAAACCCGAGGCCGGCCTGATCGCCAGTGGCCGGATCGAAGAGGTGACGATCAACACCAAGGACAACACGCTCGACGTCAAGGAGAAAGGCGAGAACGGGGAGAGCTTCTCCACCGGCTACCCGCCGAACACCGAGCAGAGCCTGGTCAATCTGCTCGACCGCAACAACGTCACCACCAAGGTGAAGGGGGCGGGCGGCTCGAGCATCCTCTCGATGCTGATCTACGTCCTGCCCTTCCTGCTCTTCCTCGGCTTCTGGATCTTCCTGATGAACCAGATGCAAGGCGGCGGCTCGCGGGTGATGAATTTCGGCAAATCGAAAGCGAAGAAGATGTCCGTCGACGCGCCGAAAATCACCTTCCGTGACGTCGCCGGGGTAGACGAGGCGGTGCAGGAGCTGCACGAGATCAAGGAGTTCCTCGAGAACCCGAAGAAGTTCCAGTCGCTCGGCGCGCGGATCCCCAAGGGGGTCCTGCTCTACGGCCCACCCGGCACCGGCAAGACGCTGCTCGCCCGCGCCGTCGCCGGCGAGGCCGGGGTGCCCTTCTTCTCGATCTCCGGCTCGGACTTCGTCGAGATGTTCGTCGGCGTCGGCGCGAGCCGCGTGCGCGACCTGTTCAAGCAGGCGCGCGAGAACAGCCCGTGCATCATCTTCCTCGACGAGATCGACGCGGTCGGTCGCCGGCGCGGCAGCGGCATGGGCGGCGGCCACGACGAGCGCGAGCAGACGCTCAACGCGATCCTCGTCGAGATGGACGGCTTCGGCACCGACGAGGGCATCATCGTCATCGCCGCGACGAACCGCCCCGACGTGCTCGATCCCGCGCTCCTGCGCCCCGGCCGCTTCGACCGCGAGGTCGCGATCGAGCTGCCCGACCTGGAAGGTCGCGAGCAGATCCTCGAGGTGCACCTCAAGCGCGTGAAGACCGGCAACGACGTCGTGGTGTCGACGCTGGCGCGCTCGACGCCCGGCTACTCCGGCGCGGACCTCGCCGCGATCGTCAACGAGGCGGCGATCATGGCCGTGCTCGCCAAGCGCGAGGAGATCCTCATGGAGGACCTCGAGGAAGCGCGCGACAAGGTGCGCTACGGCCGCCAGAGGATGTCGCGCAGGCTCGAGGAGGACGATCGCAAGATCACGGCCTACCACGAGGCGGGTCACGCGATCGTCGCGGCGGTCATCCCCGAGATCGACAAGCCGCACAAGATCACGATCGTCCCGCGCGGGCGCGCGCTCGGCGCGACGATGGTGCTGCCCGAGCGCGAGAGCTACCACATGCAGAAGCGGCGGCTCACCGGCCAGCTCGCGATGCTCTTCGGCGGCCGCGTCGCCGAGGCCGAGTTCTGCGGCGACATCTCCGCCGGCGCGTCGGACGACATCCGCCGCGCGACCGACCTCGCGCGCGCGATGGTGACCGAGCTCGGCATGAGCGAGAAGATCGGTCCGATCAACTACGCCGAGCGCCAGGGCTCCGACTTCCTCGGCACCGAGCTGATGCGCGGCAAGACGCATTCGGAGGAGACCGCCCGCGAGATCGACCAGGAGGTGCGGCAGATGCTCGACGACGCGTACCAGCGCGCCGTCGAGGTGATCCGTTCGCACCGCGCGGTGATCGAGGAGATGGCCGCGGCGCTCCTGAGCTGGGAGACGCTCTCGCGCACGGACGTCGACCGTCTCGTCGCGGGCGCGAGCCACCACACGCTGCGACCGGCGAAGCCGCAGGGCGGCCCCGAGGAGCGCGCCGCGACCGGCCGCGTCGCGCCCGGTAAGGACGCGGCGGCGGACGGCTCGAAGCGCTCGGGCGAGCTGCCCGGCAACCCCGGGCTGTCGCCGGCCTGACCGCAGCGCGCGGAGGCTCGCCGAGCGTGTACGAGGTGCTGTTCGGCGAGCTGGCCCGCGCGCTCGAGCCGCGCGCGCTCGTGGGCCGCGCGCCGCACCCGGCGTGGGCGCCAGGACGCGTCCTCTGGGGCACGCCCCACGTACGCCTCGCGCTGCGCGTCTCGGCGCTGAGCGAACCGATGCGCGAGCTCCTCGGCGACCGGCGAGTCGGCGGTGCTCTCACGAACGGCAAGTACGGCTACGAGGACTTCCTGGCCGGCTGGCGCGAGCTGCGCTGCGAGCCCGTGGAGCTGATGAAGCTGATGAAGCTCGAGGCGCACGAGCACGCGGTCCGCATCCTCCTGGCGACCTGGAAGGCCGCGAACCAGCCCGTCGCTCCCCCGCGCGTCATGGGCGTCGTCAACGCGACGCCCGACAGCTTCTCCGACGGCGGCCGCTACCTCGACCCCCAGCGCGCGATCGAGCACGGCCTGCGGCTCGCGGAGGAAGGCGCCGACCTGCTCGACGTCGGCGGCGAG
>CAZMJQ010000070.1:0-4767 GCA_964566475.1 uncultured Propylenella sp.
AAGACGGTATCCGAACTGATGCCGTTCGCCGCCAGCAGGTCCGCGGGCAGGATCGTCCGGCCGCGCGCGCGATCGGAGGCGAACGACGCGAGCCGGCGCGCGACGCCGTAGGCGATGCCGGCATGGCCGGAAGCCTCCGCCGTGTCGGCGGGTGCATCCATGATGATGGAGGCGATGCGGAAGAGCGCCGACTCCGTCTCCCCCAGCCTTCCCTCCAGGTCCGTCATCGTCGGCGGATGATCGGAATAGAGGTCGAAGGAACGCGCCTCGATGAGCGCGTCGAACACACCGATGGGCAGGCGATGCGCGGCGATCGTGGCTCCGAGGGCCCGGACGGCGGGAGTATCGCCGGCTTCCGGCGCATGCGCGGCGGTCGAAAGCGCCTCCTGCCACCATTTCAGCCGGATCTCGCCCAAGCCCGGCTCGCTCACCAGGTCCGGGATGCGGGCGATCTCGGCCGCAAAGCCGTAAAGCGCGAACAGGTCGGCGCGCACGGCAGCCGGCGCGAAGAGCGTCGCATAGTAACGCGGCCGGTCGTGCGCCCTGACGAGGCTCGTCAGGTAAGCGATGTCATCCGCATGCTGGGCGGTCTCATCTGCCACCCGTCCCGCTTAGCGGATGCTCTCTACCGCGACCAGCGCGGCGGCCACCTGCCGCTCCTCGGAGAGGAGCACGTTGTACGTGCGAACGGCTGCGCCGGTCGACATCGGGTCTGGATAGAGCCCCGCAGCCTGCAGGGCGCAGCGCGCCTCCGGTGCGAGCGGTACCATCGCGTTACCCGTGCCTATGAGCAGGATCTCGATCGCCGCCGCCTCGTCGATGAGCCGCGAGACGCTCGCAGCGCCGATCTCCTCCGGCGCCCTCACCGCCCACGCTTCGATGCCGCTCGGCAGTGCCAGGATCGAGCCGCGATGCGACATGTCGGCGAAGCGGAACCCGCCGTTGCCGTAGGCCTCGATCGGGGCGCGGCCCGGAAAGCGAGCCGGCTCCATAAGGAAGCCGCCGCCGCTTTCCGACACGGGATCAGGCCTTGGCGGGAGCGGTGGCCGGCGCCTCGGTGCCGCGCCGGATACGGAAGTAGATGAGGATTGGGCCGCCGATGAAGACGGAGGAATAGGTACCGACGAAAACGCCGAAGATCATCGCGGCCGTGAATGACCGGATGACAGCCCCGCCGAAGAAGAACAGCGCGGAGAGCGCGATCAGCGTGGTAACCGACGTCATCAGCGTGCGCGCCAGCGTCTGGTTGGTGGCCATGTCGATGATCTCGGCCGCCGGCATCTGCTTGTAGCGCCGCAGAACCTCCCGGATGCGGTCGAACACGACCACCGTGTCGTTCAGCGAGTAGCCGAGTATCGTCAGGATCGCTGCGATGCTCGACAGGTTGAAGTCGAGCTGCGTGATCGCGAAAAAGCCGATCGTCAGAGCCACGTCGTGGACGAGGGTGGCGATAGCCCCGATTCCGAACTGCCACTCGAACCGGAACCAGATGTACAAGAGAACGCCGATCATGGTGACGATCACGGAGATCGCCCCGGTCCACGCGAGCTCACCGGAAACACGCGGACCGACGACCTCGACCCGGCGATAATCATAATCATCCGAGCCGAGGGCCTGCTGCGCCCGCTGCACGGCGACCTGCTGTGCTTCGTCCCCGCCGGGCTGGGTCGCGATCCGGATCAGCACGTCGTTGGGCGCGCCAAAGCCCTGCACCTCCACGTCGCCGAGATCGAGCCCTTGGAGCGTGCTTCGTATCTCGCCGAGATCGGCGACGGGGGCGGTGCTTTGCACCTCGATCAGCGTGCCGCCCTTGAAGTCGATGCCCAGGTTCAGCCCGAACGTGAACGCAAGAACGATCGATGCGGCCATGAGGACGATGGAGACCGGGAAGCCGATCCGGGCCATCCGCATGAAGGGGACGCGCGTGTCGTCGGGGACGAGGCGGAGCAGCATGGCAGAGTCCAATCAGAGCGGCACGGCCTTGGGCCGGCGCTGGCGTACCCACTCCGCCACGATAAGCCGTGTCAGCAGGAAAGCCGTGAACATGGTCGTCATGATGCCGATGGCAAGCGTCACGGCGAAGCCGCGGATGGGCCCCGAGCCCAGCGCGAAAAGGGCGACCGCCGCGATCAGCGTGGTGACGTTGGCATCGACGATCGTGCCAAGCGCGCGGCTGAAGCCCGCCTCGATGGCGTTGATGGCGGAGCGGCCGAGCCGTGCCTCTTCTCGTATGCGCTCGTATATCAGCACGTTGGAGTCGACCGCCATGCCGATCGTCAGAACGATGCCGGCAATACCGGGAAGCGTGAGGGTCGCGGGTATGACCGTGAGTACTCCCACGATGATCGCCATGTTGGCGGCAAGCGATGCGATCGAGAAGAGCCCCAGCAGGCCGTAGACGGCCAACATGAAGACCACCACACCGACCGTCCCGATAAGGGCCGCCATCTTCCCGGCTTCGATAGAGTCGCGGCCAAGGCTCGGGCCGACGGTGCGCTCCTCGATGATGTCGAGATTGGCGGGAAGCGCCCCGGCGCGGAGGAGGACCGATAGGTTCTGCGCGCTCTCGACCGTGAAGCTCCCTTCGATCTGTCCGGCGCCGCCAAGGATCGCGGAGCGAATGACGGGGGCCGTGATGTATTCGTCGTCGAGCACCACGGCGAAGCGGCGGCCGATGTTCTGCTGTGTTGCGTCCGCGAACAGACGCCCGCCGCGCGCGTTGAAGCGGAACGTGACGATCGGCTCGTTGGTGCGCTGGTCGAAAGCCGGCTGCGCGTCGGCCAGGTCGTCGCCGGAAAGGAGCGCCCGCGTCTCGGCCAGGATCGGCGGCTCGCCGACTTCCGCCGACTCGAAGAGCTCGCAGCCCGGCGGTGGGCCGACCTGCAGCGCCTCCGAAAGCGAGCCTTCGGTGCATTCCATATGGAACGTCATGCGCGCCGTGCGGCCGAGAAGCTCCTTGAGCTGTGTCGTGTCCGCCAGCCCCGGCACCTGCACGAGGATGCGCTCGCTGCCTTCGGCCTGGATCGAGGGCTCGGTGGTGCCGAGTTCGTTGAGGCGGCGATTGAGGACTTCCAGGCTCTGTTGCACGGCGGAGCGCATGCGCGCCTCGATCCCCTCCTGCGTGAGGGAGGCCGTGATCCGGCCGTTGCTCTCGGATATCCCGACCTCGCGCAGGGTGCCCTGACCGAACAGGCCGGACTGGATTGGCTCACCGAGCGACTGGAGCGCCGCCATGGCGCGCGCGGCGTCGGCCGGGTCGCGCAGCGTGAACGAGGCGCTCTCGCCCCGCTCTCCGAGCCCGCGATAGCCGATGCGCTCGTCGCGCAGAATCTGGCGGATGTCGCCGGTCAGGGTCTCCACCCGGTCCTCGATCAGGCTCTCACGGTCCACCTGCAGGAGCAGGTGAGCGCCCCCGCGCAGGTCAAGCCCCAGCGTGATCTGTTCCCGCGGCAGCCAGGAGGGCCACGATGCGACCGTCTGCGCCGCAAAGAGGTTCGGAAACGCTGCGACGACACCGCCCAGCACGACCAGGACGATCAGCGCAATGCTCCAGCGCGGAAAATAAAGCATGACCCTCTTTCAGCCGCTCAGGCGTTCCCGGCGACCGGCTCCGCCTTTACCCGCACGTCGGCGACCAGACTGCGCATGGCACGAACCCTGACGCCGTCCGCGATCTGCAGCTCAAGCTCGTGATCGTCGATGACTTTGGTCACCTTGCCGACGATTCCGCCGTTCGTGACCACCGTGTCGCCGCGGCGGATCGACCTCAGCATTTCTTCCCGCCGCTTGGCCTGCTGACGCTGCGGGCGGATGATGAGGAACCACATGATGACAAAAATAAGGGCGAAGGGAACCAGCATGGTGAACATGTCGGTTCCGCCACCCGTCTGCGCATAGGCCGGAGTGACCCACATATGGGCTGTCGTTCCCTCTGGTTTCGGGCCGCGGCCCTTGAGAATTCGCGCGGACTATAGCCACGGGGCGGTGCATTGCAACCGCAGGAGCGCCGCGCGGTCACGGCCCTTTGCCGCAGCGTCGCGGCGTGATATCGGCGCCGCAGGAGCAGCCCTCGGAGGGGCACGTGCAGAAGAGCTTCGACCCGCAGCAGGAGGTCCTTCGGCGCATCGCGGAGGCGCTGGAGCGAATCGCGCCGCCGGGGCCGGAAGCCGCCGATCTCGCCGCCGCGGAGGCGTTCGTCTGGCACCCGCGGCCGCCCCATCTCCAGCCGGTTCCCCGTGTCAACCGTGTCGCCCTGCCGCTGCTGAAGGGCATAGACCGCTCGCGCGACACGCTGATGGAGAACACCCGCCGCTTCGCGGCCGGCCTCCCGGCCAACAACGCGCTCCTGTGGGGCGCGCGCGGCATGGGCAAGAGCTCGCTGGTGAAGGCCGTCCACGCCGCCGTAGCCGCCGAGCAGCCGGCCGCCGCTCCGCCGCTCAAGCTGATCGAGATCCACCGCGAGGACATCGAGACCCTGCCCGAACTGATGTCTCTCCTGCGCGACCGCCCGGAGCGTTTCCTGCTCTTCTGCGACGATCTCTCCTTCGACGCCGGCGACGCCTCATACAAGTCGCTGAAGGCCGCGTTGGAGGGCGGCATCGAGGGCCGTCCGGAGAACGTCGCCTTCTACGCCACGTCGAACCGCCGCCATCTCCTGCCGCGCGACATGATCGAGAACGAGCGCTCCACCGCCATCAACCCGACGGACGCGGTGCAGGAGAAGGTATCGCTCTCCGACCGCTTCGGCCTGTGGCTGGGCTTCCACAA
>CAZMJQ010000071.1:0-7123 GCA_964566475.1 uncultured Propylenella sp.
ATCGACCGCATCGCCATGCTGAAATACGGCATTCCGGACCTCCGCGCCTTCTTCGAGGCGGACCTTCGCTGGCTCAGGCACTACGGCTTTTCGGCCCTCGCCATGCCGACGCTGGCCGAAGGGCTGAGCCCATGAAGCGGCTGAGCCCGCCGCCGTTCGAGGCGCTGGAGCGGGACTGGCACCTGTCGCCGATCGTCGACGCGGAGGACTACGTCTTCCTGAGCGGTGTTACAGGGTACAGGCCGGACAGCACCGTCGATCCCGACCCGGAACGGCAGTTCCGCGACGCCTTCTCGTTCGTGGAGGCGAACCTCGCGGAGGTCGGGCTCGGCTGGGCCGACGTGGTGGAAATGACCACCTACCATGTCGATCTGCGCCGGCACCTTCAGGCCTTCATCCGCGCCAAGGACGCGCACGTGAAGGCGCCCTACCCGGCGTGGACGGCAATCGGCGTGACGGAGCTGATCACGGAGGGCACGCTCGCCGAGATTCGCGTCATCGCCAGACGCGACCCGACGGATGACATGACGGACGAAGCGATCGCCCCCGACGAGCTAAGCGCTCAGAACACGGTGTAGCGCGGCGACCGAATCCGAGCGGGCTCTCCACGCCGCGCCCGAACTGATGCGCCAAGTTCGCCTGGATGATCTCGGCCAACGCGTCTTTACGCAGGGACAAGGATCCGAAGCTGCCCTTGTCCCGGGAGATGAGACTGCGACTCATCGGCCACGCTTTGTGGCGAAGGGAAAGGATTGAGTGTCCACTTTATTTCTGGTTGTATGCTCGAACTACAACCAAGGGGGGAACAAGATGAAGCTTGGAATAATCGTCGGCCACACGGCAAACCGGCCCGGAGCGCATTCTCCGTTTCTGGAGAGTAGCGAGTATCCCTGGAACAGCGACCTGGCAGACCGAGTCAAGCAGAACGCGGGGGCGCTGAAGACCAAGGTCTTCTTCCGAGACGGGCATGGGATATCCGGCGCGTACCGCGAGTCGGATGAATGGGGCTCCGACATTACGGTGGAGCTCCACTTCAACTCGGCGGACAGCGTTCATGCGACAGGTACGGGTGTGCTCTACCATCCCAGCTCGATGAGTGGGAAGCGCTTCGCCATCATGCTCCGCCAGGAAATGGGGGAGGCGCTCGGCCTGCCGGACTGGCCGTCCGGTACAGGCGGCATTGTCACACCGTTCGAGGCATCCGGCGAACAGCGGCGCGGCCAAACATCGCTAAGCGCCGGTGTCGCGCCCGCCACTCTGATCGAGCCCTTCTTCGGCAGCAGCAAGAACGACTGCCAAGTCGCTGGAGCAAGGAAGGACGAGCTCGCGAAAGCTATCGTGAGAGCCGCCGGGAGGTATTAGTACCGCCGGTATCCCCGGGCCGCGCGCTGCAGATGCGCGAGCGCGGCCCAGGACATCAGAACCGGCGGGGCGTCAGCCAGACGTCCTGGCTTCCCGCGGTGGTGCGGACCTCCACGCGCTCCAATCCCATGTCGGCCAGGAGATAGGCCGGCACCGCCTGCAGCGTACGGCGATCCTTCCCGATCCTCATGCGCTGACGGAAGCAGCGCGAGATCAGGCTCCCGAGTCCCGCGACCGCATTGCGGACGGCGGCGGTTCTCGCTGGATTGCGCGACAGCGCGGCGGTATTCACGACATTCTCCTTCCTTTGAGATGCAGCGCGGCCCGGAAGGGCCGCGGTCGACATGGTTGAACCGGCTGACGTGGCCGGGCGGGCGGCGTATCGCCCTCCTGTTTCAGCCGCGTTTCATTTGGCTGAGGATTTGGTTTCGGGCGGGGCTAAGACGCGGTGTTTTCGGGGCGGTCCCGATGATGCCCGCCTTGAAGTCGGCCGTTCCGCGCGCCATAGGTCTTGGCATGGACAGGGACCGCGTCATCCGCATCCTTCGCGAGCACGAGGCCGAGCTTCGCGCCGAGGGAATCTCGCACGTCTACCTGTTCGGCTCGGTCGCCCGCGGCGAGGCGGACGAGAAATCGGACGTGGACTTGTTCTACGACTACGATTCCGCTCATTTCGGTTTCCGCGAGTTCATGCGGATTCGCGAGCTTGTCCCCGAGATCATAGGACGGCGGGTCGATGTCATGCCTCGAAACGGCATCCATCCTCTCATCAAGGATGAGGTGGTCGCGGAAGCCGTCCAGGTTTTCTGATGCGCAAGCCGAAGCGGGCTCTCCGCCTGCGACTTTGGGACATACTCAAGGCAATTGAGACGGCGAGACGCGCTGTCGCCAGTTCGTCCTTGGACGAGTTTCAGGCGGACGACATTAGAAGGTCGTCCGCGGAGCGGTCGGTCGAGATTATCTCCGAAGCGTCGCGGCATGTTCCTTCCGAGCTGAAGGCCCGGTTCGAGCACTTGCCTTGGCAGCAAATCGCTTCGATCGGCAATGTCCTGCGCCATGGTTACGACATCGTGGATGCTGAGATCATCTGGAAGCTGGTTCATGAAGAGCTTTCACCCTTGGAAGAAGTGGTGCGACTGCTGCTAGAAGAGTTGGAGGAGTAGCCAATCATACGCGGGCATCCTCACGACCACCTCGACCTCGAGGCTCCCCCGGAGCGGATCGCGGGACCGCCAAGCTCATGGGTTCGCTTTCAACATGCCTGATGCGGCATGATCCGACGCATGCTCGAGTGGGTTCAGAATTCTTGAGCCGCACCGGTCTTTCCGCGTGGCGGCTTCTCGGCTAAAGCCGCTGCGACCGACGACATAGACGCCTGACAAGATTCCATGAAATTCACTCTCTCCTGGCTGAAGGACCACCTCCACACCGAAGCGACCGCGGAGGAGATCGCGGACGCGCTGACGCATCTCGGCCTGGAGCTGGAGGAGCTTTCCAATCCGGCGGAGAAGCTGAAGCCGTTCGTGGTCGCGCGCGTGCTCGACGCGCGGCCGCATCCGAACGCCGACCGCCTGCGCCTCTGCCTCGTCGACTTCGCCGGAGAGAAGCCGCTCCAGGTCGTGTGCGGCGCGCCCAACGCCCGCACCGGCATGAAGGGCGTCTTCGCCCCCGTCGGAGCGCACATTCCCGGCACCGGCATCGACCTCAAGACCGGCAGCATCCGCGGCGAGGCGTCGAACGGCATGCTCCTGTCGGAGCGCGAGCTCGGCCTCTCCGACGAGCACGAGGGGATCGTCGACCTGCCCGAGGACGCGCCGGTCGGGACTCCTTATGCGGAATGGGCGGGGCTGAACGACCCGGTCTTCGACATCGGCGTGACGCCCAACCGCCCGGACGCGCTCGGCGTCTACGGCATCGCGCGCGACCTCGCCGCAAAGGGGATCGGGCGCCTGAAGCCGCTTCCCGACCTTGCGGTCGACGGCACCTACAACAGCCCGATCCCGGTCGAGCTGCGCTTCGACGACCCCGACAACAAGCCGTGCCCCCTGTTCGTCGGCCGCTATGTCCGCGGCGTCGCGAACGGTCCCTCCCCGGCGTGGCTGCAGCGGCGGCTGCGCGCCATCGGGCTGCGGCCGATCTCGGCGCTCGTCGACATCACCAATTACATCACCTTCACTTATGCCCGGCCGCTCCATGTCTTCGACGCCGACAAGGTCAAGGGCGCGATCCACGCGCGGCTCGCCCGCGAGGGCGAGACCATCGAAGCGCTCGACGGCAAGACATATGCGCTCGATTCCGAGATGACGGTCATCGCAGATGACGGCGGCCCGGAGGGCATCGCCGGCGTCATCGGCGGCATGGCGACCGGCTGCACGGCGGCGACCGTCAACGTCTTTCTGGAGGCCGCCTGGTTCGACCCGATCCGCACCGCCGCGACCGGGCGCAAGCTCGGCATCGTCTCCGATGCGCGCTACCGCTTCGAACGCGGCGTCGACCCGGCCTTCGTCGAGCCGGGAGCGGAGATCGCCACGCAGATGGTCCTCGACCTCTGCGGCGGGGAGGCGTCCGACCTCGTCGTCGCCGGCAAGCCGCCGACGCGCAGCCTCTCCTTCCCGCTCCGGATGAACCGGGTGAAGACGCTCGCCGGCGTCGACATCCCGACCGACGAACAGCTCGACATCCTCAAGTCCCTTGGCTTCACTATCGCCGGCACCGACGCGGAGATCGTGGCCGAGGCGCCGACCTGGCGGCCGGATATCGACGGCGAGGCGGACCTGGTGGAGGAGATCGTCCGCGTCTACGGCTTCGAAAGGGTGGCGCACGTCCCCCTGCCCCGCCTCGAGACCGTCACGGGGCGCCGCGTGTCGGTGGCGCAGAAGCGGCGCTTCGTCGCCGCCCGCGCCCTTGCGGCGCGCGGCATGAACGAGGCCGTCACCTGGTCGTTCGTGCCGAGGCGCGACGCCGAGCTCTTCGGCGGCGGGGCTGAGGCGCTGGAGCTCGCCAACCCGATCTCCACCGAAATGTCGCACATGCGGCCGTCGCTGCTGCCCACCCTGATCGCCGCGGCTCGGCGCAATGCCGCGCGCGGCTTCGCGGATCAGGCGCTGTTCGAGGTCGGCCAGGTCTATGGCGGCGACCGGCCCGAGGACGAGCGCGTCAGCGCCACGGGCCTTCGCGCCGGCATGACGGCCCCGCGCCACTGGAACGCCGAGCGGCGGACGGTCGACCTCTTCGACGCCAAGGCCGACGCCCTCGCTGTCCTGGCGGCGGCGGGCGCGCCCGTCGCGAGCCTGCAGACCGTCGCGGAGGGCCCGGACTGGTACCACCCCGGCCGCGTCGGCTCGCTGATGCTCGGGCCGAAGAACCGGCTCGCGGTCTTCGGCGAGGTGCATCCGCGCGTGCTTCAGGCGATGGACACCACAGGGCCGCTCGTCGCCTTCGAGATCGACCTTGACGCCGTGCCGCTGCCCAAGGGCGCCCGCACCGCGCGGCCGCCGCTCTCCGCCTCGCAATTCCAGGCGGTCACCCGCGACTTCGCCTTTGTCGTCGCCGGGGACGTGCCCGCCGACCGCATCGTTCGCGCCGCCAGGGGCGCCGACAAGGCGCTGGTGGAACTCGTCTCCGTATTCGATGTCTTTACCGGCGCTGCAATCGGCGCGGGACGGAAATCCGTGGCGATCGAGGTGACGCTGCAGCCGCGCGACCGGACCCTCACCGAGGAGGAGATCGAACGGACGTCCGCGGCGATCGTGGCGGCGGTGCAGAAGGCCACGGGCGGAGAATTGCGGGCCTGACCACGTCTTCTCGTTAACCCTTTGATATATCTGGAAAACCTGTGGACAATCACATTCTCTTCACAAGAGAATTCAGTTATTTTAAATAGTTAGGCCTAGTTGGCATTTTGTTCCATCATTTGACCTGAGCGTCCCGCGCGCAGGACAAAACGAGAATCCACAGGACGTGCCGGCGGTTAACCGCATGTCCAGCATGCATGGCGCCTCGTCGCCGGCGGCCGGCGGCCGACGACCGCAGAGCACGGCTGGCCCACGGCTCGCCGCGGCCAATTGCCCGAGAGACGACTACCGGCTCACCCAGACCGATTCGATGATCTGCGAGAATATCTGCTCGAACACTCCGGAGATGTCGGAGACGTCGCGGGCATCGAAATAGGCGTCCGCGTTGCTGGCGCATCCCTGCAGGAGGTCGCGGACGTGCTCGTCGCTGACGTCGTAGGCGATGGAGAATATCCGTATGCCGAGACCCTTTGCGCTCGCGCAGATTTCTGCCGTCACCTCGTCGGCGGCCTCACGCGACACCTCGCCGTCCGGCCCCTCCGCGTCGACGGTCTGCATGCCGTCGGTCAGCAGGATGAGCACCTTCTCTATCTCGTCGTCGGAATAGTCGCGCGCCGTGTCGAAGGGCCTTTCCGGGGACAGCACGTGCCAGCCCATCTCGGCCGCGAGCGAGATGTTCGTCAGGCCGAGCGGCTCCATCTGGCCGAGCGCCTGAACCAGCGCGTCGAACTCGTCGGTGAGGTCCCGGAGCTTGAGGTTCTTGCTGTGATACTGGGAGCACTTGCCGTGATCCCCCTCCGACCACTGGCTCGCTGCCAGTCCGCTTGGCGGCACGTCGGTCGCCGAATGAGGATAGCCGCGGTTGAGCACGCAAGTTCCGCTGCGCGATTCCACGCCTGCCCGGTCGCTGGCTGCCCTTCCTCCGCCGCTCCCGCCTTCGGTAGCCCGGACATAGGAGGGCGGGATGTCGGCTAGGACGTATTCGGAGAACGGGACGATGCCGATCTTCGATCCCGGCGCACCCTCCGCCTCGACGCGGCGGATGAAGCTCTGGGCCGCCTCCGTCATCCGGGCATACTTGTCGTTCTCCCGCATCGACCCCGAGTAGTCGAGCACCATCGCGACTTCCATCAGGATCGGATTGGGTATGCTGACCTCGGTCCTCGCGCCAGCCCTGAGCGCGTCGATGCCGACCAGCTTCAGGAACGCGGTTGGAACGTCGAAGGCGGTCGTTATCGCGACGGTGTCCCGGCTCGTGTCGATCTGAAGCCGGGGAACCGCGCCGTCACGGAGCTCCGCCGCGGCCCGGAAGACATCCTCGGCCTTCTGCGCGGCCTCCGCGCGAAGCGCGTCCATGTCGTAGTCTTCGCCAAGCCGGCCCGTCTGCAGCACGCGCGCCGCGGCGATCGCAGCGGTGTCGGCTGCCGCCTGAAGATCGTTGCGGATCTTCGCGGTGCGGGCCAGATCCGTCGCGGCGCCGCCAAGCGCCAGCAGCGGGACCATCGCGAGGCCGAACAGGATGGCGACATTGCCGCCTTGATGATGCCAGAGCTTGAGCACGCTCGTGCCTTTCCAATTCTTCGTTCAGGCCGAACCTATGCCGCCGACTCGTTAAAACCTCTAAACTCCGGTCAAATTCGCTTGGTGAAGTTAAGCTTGTGTAGACGGAGCCCGGCAGCGAGCCGGATTGGCGTGGCCCGACAAGGCCCACGGAGCCCGGTGGCGCGCAGCCCGTTTCGTGGCCGGCAGCCGCGGCAGCCAGGCGACCTAGACGGGGCGGCGGGCGATCACCCAGGTATGGATCGGCCAGTCCGGCTCGTTCGATGCGGCGATGCGGCTGAGCGGATGACATGCTCCAGCACCTGGTCGGAGACGCAGAAGTCGAAGGCCGCGTCGTCGAAATCCAGGTTCAACATCGTGTGCTCCGGAAAACGTGCATCGATGACCCGCGCGGCGCGAAGCCCCAG
>CAZMJQ010000072.1:0-2534 GCA_964566475.1 uncultured Propylenella sp.
CCGCTCAGCGCTTGCCGCCGTCCCGCCCGTCCTCGCCGACCAGCGGCACGAACCGCACGCCGCCGAGGCTCTCCTCCTCGAAGCTGTCGCCGCGCCGCGTGATCACCAGCAGGTCCTGATGCGCGTTCACGTCGACCGGGATCACCAGCCGGCCGCCTTCGGCGAGTTGCTCCTTGAGCGGGCGCGGGGTGACCGGCGCGCCCGCCGCGACGAGGATCGCCTCGTAGGGCGCCTTCTCCGGCACGCCGCGCGTCCCGTCGCCCGCGATCACCTCGACACTGCCATAGCCGAGCCGCTCAAGCGTCGCCCGCGCGTTGTCGGCAAGTGTCTCGTGCCGCTCGATCGTCACGACCTCTCCGGCGAGCTCCGCCAGGATCGCGGCGGCGTATCCCGAGCCGGTGCCGACGTCGAGCACGCGGGCGCCCGGCTCGACGCGCGCGGCTTCCGTCATCAGCGCCACGACATAGGGCTGCGAGATCGTCTGCCCCTCGCCGATGGGAAGCGGGTTGTCGTCGTAGGCGTATCTGGCGAGCTCAGGCCGCACGAACGCCTCGCGCGGCACTTTGCGGAACGCGGCAAGCACGCGCGCGTCCCTGATCCCGCGCCTGACGAGCTGCCGCTCGACCATCCTTCCGCGTTCCGTTTCGAAGCCGTCGCTCATTGCCTCAAGATCGACAGATGTGTTTGTCGAGGGACGTCGCCGCGCCGGTTCCTCCCCCCGCGACGCGGGGGAGGGGGACCGCGGAACGCGGTGGAGGGGGCGGCCGCACGGTACGGAGCCTGCCGCCGCCCCCTCTGCCCTGTCGTCCTCAACACAAGTGCCCCCGAACCCGCCTGCCTCTCGCCAGAGCCAAGACGCAGCGGCGGGATCGGGTTCCACCGATGCCATCTCACGGGTAGAGCCTCGTCCTCGTCCAGCCGCCCTCCGCCGCGCGGCTGAAGCGCATGCGGTCGTGCAGGCGGAAGGCGCCGTCGCGCCAGAACTCCATCTCCACCGGCACGATGCGGAAGCCCGACCAGTGCGGCGGGCGCGGCACCGCGCCGACCGGGTGCCTTGCCGTGTAGCGCGCCACTGCCTTCTCCAGCGCGAAGCGGCTCTCCAGCGGCTCCGACTGCTTGCTCGCCCATGCGCCGATACGCGCGCCGCGCGGCCGGCTGGCGAAATAGGCGTCCGCCTCCGCCGCGCTGACCGGCTCGACGTTTCCGCGCACCCGCACCTGCCGCCTGAGCGACTTCCAGTGGAACAGCAGCGCCGCCCGTGGCGCCGCCGCAAGCTGGCGCCCCTTGCGGCTCTCAAGGTTGGTGTAGAAGACGAAGCCGCCGTCCTCGTATCCCTTGAGCAGGACCATGCGGACGTCCGGCATCCCCGCCTCGTCCACCGTGGCGAGCGCCATGGCCGTCGGGTCGTTCGGCTCCCGTTCCGCCGCCTCCGCAAGCCACTCGGCAAAAAGGGCAAACGGATCGCTGGCCGCGGCGAAGTCACCACTTGTTAACTTACTGGCGGCATCTTCTGCCGCGGCGGTCTCTTCGCCGTCGGTCATTCCTCGGTCCTGCGTTCCCGTGTTGCGTCCCTACTATACCCATCCCGGCGCTTCCGCAGCCAGGCGATGGATTCCGCTCCTTCTTGCCGCGCCGCTCCTTGCCGGCTGCTCCTACTCGATGGGCGGCTCGCCAGAGGCTCCCGCCACAACCGGGTCGGTGAGCGAACCGGTCGAGGTCCAGCGCCCCCTGCCCCGCACGCTCGCCTATTCCGACGCGGCGCGCATCGGCCAGGCTGCCAATGCCGCGCTATGGCAGGCCACCGGCGCGCCGGAAGATGACCAGTGGGTCAACGCCAGGACCGGCTCCTCCGGCACATTGATCCTTCAGGTGGAGCAGGCGCTCGCACGCGCCGAGTGCCGCCCCTTCTCCACCACCGTGACGAGCCTCGGCGGCGTCCACAAGTATTCCGGCACCCTTTGCCGCGGCAACGATGCCCGCACCGTGCTCAACATCGCCGAGGACACGGGCGAAGCCGGCTCGTAGCCACAACCGCGCAGCGCGGTCGCGTTGCGGGATGTGGCCGGCCGCTGCAGGCTGCAGTGCAAAGTTGACGATGTAAGGAAACTTCCTTACATCGCGCCTTCACTGAACGGAGGCCGGCATGGCAGTTCTGGAACGAACCAGCACGATCACCGCAAAGGGACAGATCACGCTTCCCAGGGACGTGCGCCGGGTGCTCGGTGTTTCGATGGGCAGCCGGGTGCGATTCAGCGTTCAGGACGACAACACCGTGACCGTGGAGCGCGCCGATAGCGGCGACGACGAAAGCTCCGATCCAGCCGTGGACGCCTTTCTGTCGTTCCTGGCAAAGGATATGGAGAGCCACCCCGAGTCGATATCGGCTCTATCTCCTGCCTTGGTGGACCGTATCGCCGGGCTGATCGAGGGGGTCGACGTTGACCCGGACGAGGAAATCGAAGGAGAAGTCGCGCTCTGAAGCATTGGTCATCAATGGATGGCAGCTTTTTGCACACCCTCTCCTGTTGGGTCAG
>CAZMJQ010000073.1:0-4758 GCA_964566475.1 uncultured Propylenella sp.
GCGGTGATCGCCTTCAAGAACGGCCAGCCGCTCGACGGCTTCATGGGCGCGCTGCCGGAAAGCCAGGTGACGGCCTTCATCGAGCGCATCGCCGGGCCGGTCGGGCCGAGCGATGCGGAGCAGGCGCTGCAGGCCGCAGAGCAGGCGCTCGCCGCGCACGATTATTCCGGCGCCGCCAGCCTCTACGGCGAAGTGCTCCAGGCCGACCCGGCCAACATGACGGCGCTCGGCGGGCTCGTACGCTGCTTCGTGGGGATGGGCGAGCTGGCGCAGGCGCGCGGCCTCTTCGCCGGGCTGACGCCGGCGCAGGAGCAGGACCCGGCGATCGCCGGCGCCCGCGCCGCGCTGGAGCTCGCCTCGCAGGCGGAGAAGCTCGGCCAGCCCTCCGACCTCAAGCGCCGGCTGGAGGAGAGCCCCAACGACCACCAGACGCGCTTCGACCTTGCGCTGTCGCTCAACGCCCGCGGCGACCGCGAGGGCGCGGTCGGCGAGCTGCTGGAGATCGTGCGCCGGAACCGCGCCTGGAACGACGAGGCGGCCCGCAAGCAGCTCGTGCAGTTCTTCGAGGCCTGGGGCCACAAGGACCCGGCCACGTCGTCCGGCCGCCAGCGCCTCTCGTCGCTGCTCTTCTCATGAGGAGGCGACGTTGGGCCGGGTGAGCTGACATGGCCGTCATCGCGGGCAACCGGCGCTACGAGACGCCCGGCGACATTCCCGAAAGCGTGCCCGTCTTCCCGCTCGCCGGCGCGCTCCTGCTGCCGAGCGGCCAGATGCCGCTCAACATCTTCGAGCCGCGCTACCTCGCCATGGTCGACGCGGCGCTGGCCGGCGACCGGCTGATCGGCATGATCCAGCCGGCGCTCGACGCGCAGGAAGGCCCGCACCCTCCCCTTTGCACGGTCGGCTGCCTCGGGCGCATCACGCAATTCGCCGAGACGGGCGACGGCCGCTACATGATCACGCTCTCCGGCGTCAGCCGCTTCCGTATCGTGGAGGAGCTTGCGGCGGGCGCGCCTTACCGCCAGTGCCGCATCTCGCTCGACGGCTTCGCCGACCTCACCGAGCCGCGCGGCGGCGAGGACGCGGTCGACCGCACGGCGCTGCTGCGCACCTTCCGCGACTACCTCGAGGCGAACGACCTCAAGGCCGACTGGGACAGCGTCAACAAGGCGACGAACGCCGGCCTCGTCACGGCGCTTTCCATGATGAGCCCGTGGGGCCCGCCGGAGAAGCAGGCGCTCCTGGAATGCGCCGACCACGCCGAGCGCGCGCGCACGCTGATCGCCATCACCGAGATGGAGCTGGCGCAGACCAACGCCCCCGCCACCCCGCTGCAATAAACGTGGCCGCTGTCATGAGGAGACGCCGCGATGCCGGAACGTGAGACCGAGACGGGCCGCGCCGTCGACCCGAAGCTCCTGGAGATTCTCGTCTGCCCCGTCACCAAGACGACGCTCGAATACGACCGCGAGCGCCAGGAGCTGATCAGCCACGCCGCCAGGCTCGCCTTCCCCATCCGCGACGGCATCCCCATTCTGCTGGAGGAAGAGGCGCGGCGGCTGGAGGAGTAAAGGGAAGGGCGGGACCCTGAGGACCCTGTACAGACAGAAGTCTTCGCCCGTCTTCTCCGCTTCTCAAGGGGCGCATCCGACGCGACACCGGTGCGTGAGGATGTCCGGCTTGCGCCGCTTCCGGGCGTTAACGAGGCGTCAACGAGCCTCGTATTGATACGCGGGAAAGGCCTTGCCCGGCACAGCTTCACCTCTGCGTCCGGAGCACAACGTCCCGTTAACCGGGGGGCAAGGCACAAGCTCTAGTGTGCCGTTGGCCGGTGCACGCGCTGTGCGAGTGTACCCTGGAACAGAAAGAGATGCTTGATCGACGGGCGACGAAGAGAAGGGCGAAAAAGGGCGATTCGACAATCGAGGCGGATCGTCCTTCAAGCGCAGATGCGCGTGTAGGTCCCGACCTTGGAGCAGGCGGCCGGGAGTACCTTCTCCACGCCTTGATTGAGCGTGTCCCCGATTACCTGTTCGTCAAGGACGTCAAGAGCCGCTTCGTCGTGGCGAACCCTGCCGTCGCCGCCGATCTCGGGCGGCGGGTTGAGGACCTCATCGGCAAGACGGACTTCGACTTGCACCCCCACGACCTCGCGCAGAAGTTCTTTGCAGACGAGCAGGAGGTGATCGGCTCTGGGGAGCCGAAGATCGATATTGAGGAGTTTGTCGTAACGCCCTCCGGCGAGAAGAAGTGGCTGGCGTCCTCCAAACTGCCCTTGCGCAACAGGAGCGGGGAGGTCATCGGCATCGTTGGCGTCTGCCGCGACGTCACCCAACGCAAGCGGACCGAAGCGGCCCTCGCCGAGAGCGAGAGCCGATGGAATTTTGCGCTTGAGAGTGCCGGACAGGGCGTTTGGGACCATGACTTGAAGAACGGCACTGCATATTTCTCGCCGATGTGGCGGCGAATGCGCGGGATAGGACCGGACGAGCCAGTCGATCCGTCTCGTGAGGGGTGGCTGGCTCGTGTGCATCCCGATGATCGGGAGCGGCTCATACGTGAGACCGATCAACAGAACTCCGGCGAGCTCAAGCAGAACTCGTTCGAGTATCGAGAACGGCACCGCGACGGGCACTACATCTGGATATTGAGCCGCGGGAGGCCGGTTGAATGGATGCCTGACGGCAGTGTCAAGCGGATCATCGGCACGGATACCGACATAACCAGCCTCAAGCTGGCCGAGGCCGATGCGGCTGAAGAGAAGGACCAGACATATCGCAGGCACCTGGCGGCGCTTGAGAAGGCCCACGAGGCGACGGAGGCCGCGCATCAGCTGGCGCAATCGATGGCGAGGCACGATGCCCTGACCGGGCTGCCAAACCGGCGCGTGTTTGCGGAAACGCTGGAGGCGGACGTCGAGCGCGCCCGCCGCGGCTCGATCGGCTACGCCGTCATGGTGATCGATCTCGACCGGTTCAAGCCGGTCAACGACTTTCACGGTCACGCTGCTGGTGACGAAGTCTTGCGCGAGATCGCAGCACGTCTTGCCGCCCTGTCGAGGGCGAGCGACATGGTCGCGCGCCTTGGCGGTGACGAGTTTGCGGTCATTCTCGAGTGCGCAGCCCCCGAGGACCCAACCACGGCCGCGTCGACGCTGGCCGAACGGATCATTGCCACCCTCGGACAGCCGATCGGCATCGGCGACCAGACTGTCGAGGTGGGCGCAAGCGTCGGGATCGCCGTGTGCCCGAATGACGGGACCGACCCGGATGCTCTGCTCCGCGCCGCCGACATTGCTATGTACCGCGCGAAGGAGGAAGGCCGCGGCGCCTTTCGCTTCTTCAGTCCGAGCATGGAGAAGGCGCTACGGGAGCGCGTCGCGCTCGAGGAGGACGTGCGCCGGGCCGTCGCAGCGCGCGATATACGGCCGCATTACCAGCCCGTTGTTAAATTGTCCGAGAACCGGCTCGCGGGATTCGAAATCCTCGCACGCTGGAATCATCCGATCAGGGGCGATGTCGCGCCGGACGTGTTCATCCCCATTGCCGAGAGCCTCGGCCTGATCGGCGAGTTGACCTACGACCTGCTGCGGCGCGCCTGCCTTGAGGCACGCGACTGGCCACGCGACATAACCATTTCCCTCAATGTCTCTCCGCTGCATTTCTCCGACCCGGTTCTGCCAGTGAAGCTGCTCGCGATCCTGTCCGAGACTGATTTCCCGCCGAAACGCCTCGAGATTGAGCTGACCGAGACCGCCCTGGTCACCGACCTGGAGGCGGCGCGCGTCACCCTCGCCGCGCTTCAGGATATCGGGATCAAGGTATCGCTCGATGACTTCGGCACGGGCTATTCCAGCCTGTACAGCCTCCACGAGCTACACTTCGACAAGATCAAGATCGACCGGTCGTTTGTCACCTCGATGCAGAGCAACGCCGGAAGCAAGAAGATCGTCCACTCCGTGATCGATCTCGCAAATAGCCTGGGCTTGCCGGTCATCGCCGAGGGGATCGAACACCGGCAGGCGATGCAGGAGATCGTGAAGCGCGGCGGGGAGTATGGTCAGGGATACTACCTCGGCAAGGCAATGCCTGCCGATGAGGCCGACGCCCTGGTGCGCAGCGGGACGGTTCAGCGCATTCGGGCCTGAGGTCTTAAAAGTGACCAGCGGGGGACGGCGCCACGAGCCGCCAAGTCATCTCAGGAACCGGACACACCTTTCGATGCCACGTTTGAGCGATGCGGTGAATAGTGGTCATGGATCACTTTGTACGATTGCTCGTGACCGCAGTTTGCGCAAACGAATATCTCGTTCTCCAATTCAAACGGGTCGGCTGGCCCAACCAGCTTGAGCCGTAGCTCACCGCCGCAGAGGTCGCAACGCAACGTGGGCGGCGGCTGGGTGAGGGTGCGCATGGAGATTCCTTTCGTCCGACTCGCTTCGGCGCGGGGGGACGGGACGCTCAAAAGGGTCCCGATTGAGAGAGGGGAGGCCCGAGCGCCTTGAGTCGGCGACTCGATTAAGACTCGATTAAGACTCGATTAAATTGAAGTTGATATGGGGACGGGCGCATCCGGTTGCGACCTATATGTCCGCGCCGCTTCTCGTGCCACCGGGCGATGAGCCTGGATGCGACAAAGAGCGCGTGTTGCCCGCAGCTCAGATGTCCGGTTCCGGCCGGCCGAGCCTCGGGGGTCCCGATACGTCCGCCCGACCGGGACGACCGGTCTGCCGCTAGTCGAGACGGCCTTAAGGGTGGG
>CAZMJQ010000074.1:0-5387 GCA_964566475.1 uncultured Propylenella sp.
GCCGTCCTTCACGTCGAGGCACGGGATGACGCGGGCTTTCAGCAAGAACGATCTCCGGGAAGCGGGAAGCGGGAAGGGCGGCGGGCGCGTTATAGCGGGGGCAGTGCGGATCGCGCCAGTGCTTACAGCACCTCGAAGAACGAGAGATGCACGGCGGACGGCTCGCGCCGCCCCGTACCGACAGCGACGACGCGGTTAAGCCACGAGTAGCGCGGGTCGCCGGTCTCGAAGCGCGGCTGCGTGCGCATGTAGTATCGCGACGGATCGACGGGCTCGCCGCGCGCCAGCGCTTCGAGCGCCTCCGGCGGCCCGTGGCGGATGCCGATGTTGTGGACGTCGATTAGCGCACCGTCGTCGAGCCTCACCGGGTAGCGCGCCTCGAGGAACGCCGAACCGTCGGCGTAGACGACCTGCCAGTCGGAGCCGCCCGGCAGCACGCGGCCGTTCAGCCGCTCGCCGGACACCGTGCCGCCGGTGATCGGGATGATGCGCCGCCGGCCGCGCGGCGCCTCTCCAAGCTCCAGCGGCTCGCCCAGTGTGATGGCGAGGTCGCACAGGTGGCGCAGAGGCGGAGGCGCGGGCGGCGTGGTCGTCACCTTCCGATAGTCCGGGCCGGCGCACTACCCGTCAAGCGCCCGTCTGAGCTCCGGCAGGTCGGGGCCTTCCGCCCCTTCCGCCCCCTCGGCCCCCCGGGGCACGTCGTGCAGGATGGCCGCCGCCAGGCGCTCCAGCGGCATGGGGCGGCCGAGATGGAAGCCTTGCAGCAGGTCGATCTTGGCCCGACACAGGAACTCGGCCTGGGTTTCGCTCTCGACCCCTTCCGCGGTGATCGTCATGCCGAGCGAGCGGCCGAGGGCCACGATCGCCTCGATGACCGAGGCGAGGTGCTTGTCAGCTTCGTCGATCGAGTGGACGAAGGACCGGTCGATCTTCAGCTTGTCGAAGCGGAAGCGCCAGAGATAGTTGAGGCTCGAATAGCCGGTGCCGAAGTCGTCCATGGCGATCTTGACGCCGAGCGCCTTCAGCTCTGCCAGCTGGCTCATGACGGCCGCTGTCTGCGACAGGAGCAGGCCTTCCGTGATCTCCAGCTCGAGCCGGTCCGCCGCAAGTCCGGTCGCGTCGAGTGCTTCCCTGACCGTCTCAGCGATCCGTCCATCCTCGAACTGCATGGGTGAAAGGTTCACCGAGACCGTGAGCTCGTTGGGCCAGTTTGCGGCGACCGTACAGGCGTGGCGGACGACCCATGCGCCGATCGGCACGATCAGCCCGAGCCGCTCGGCGAGCGGCACGAAGACGACCGGGGAAACGTGTCCGCCTTCGGGACTCGTCAGACGCAGGAGCGCTTCGAAGCCCGAAAGGCGCCGGTCCGAAGCCCTTCGGATCGGCTGGAAGTAGAGCTCGAAGCCGTCATGGCTCACAGCATTCCGCAAGAGCGCCTCGATTTTGCGCCTTTCCTGCAGCTCCGCATCCATCTCCGGCCGGAACAGGGCTCGCGAGCCGAGGCCTTCGCTCTTCGCGCGGGCGAGCGCGATCCCCGCGCTTTTCATCAGCGCGGCGGCATCCTGTCCGTGGGCAGGCGCCACGGCGCTGCCGACCGTGACGCTCGTCTCGATCTCACGGTCGGCAAAGCGGCAGCTTTCATCTGCGGCGGCGAGAATCTGCCGCGCGGTCCGCGTCACCTGCTTCGGGCTGCGCATGACCTGAGCCAGCGCGAAATCGTCGCCGCCGATGCGGGCGACGAGGTCCGTCGTGTCGCTCAGGGCGCGGAGCCGGCGAGCGAACTGCCGCAGGACCTCGTCACCGGTGGTCTGGCCCAGCGTCTCGTTGATCTCCCTGAACCTGTCCACGTCGATGCAGTGGACTGCGACCGGGCATCCGAGCGCCACGGCCTCGTTCAGGTCGCGCATGAAGCGTGTGCGGTTGAGGAGCTCCGTCAGCGGGTCGTGGTCCGCCAGGAACTCGGCGCGCGAATCGGCCTGGCGCTTCTGCCGGGTGCGCCAGTAGAAGCCGAGCGCCGGCAAACCGAACGCCACCGCGATGATGGCGGCCAGGGAGCCGGCCACGCCGCCGATCCGGGCGTGGAAGGCGGTGCGCTTCCCGGACTGGTCGACGTAGACCTCGACGATTCCGACGATCTCGCCATCGACGACCACCGGCACATAGGCCTCGGAGTAGAAGGCCGGGCGGTCGGGCGACCTGCCTTCCTTGACCTCGACCCGCGTCTTCCCCTCCAGCACCACTTCCGCTGCTCCGGGATTGTGGGCGGGGATCGATTCCGCGGCCTGTCCGGCCGTATCGAGCTCGTTGGAGACGAGCCTCAGCCCACCCTCGGCATCGAAGATCTTGTAGAGGAAGACATCGCCCACCTGCTGCGCCTTCTCGAAGAAGGTGATGCTCTCGGGGGAGGGGGGCTGGCCGGCTGCGATCTGCTCCAGGTCCGCGACGTTTGCCGCGAGATAGCGGGCCCAAGCCTCGCCCGTTACCCCGGCATCCTGGAGCAGGAGTTGATTGACTGTGCGCGAGGTGACGAAAACCGCCGCCCAGACCGCAGCGAGCAGGACCACGATCAGGCCGCCTGCGAGCAGGACGTCGCGCCGAATGATAGGCATGCGGAAACCGCCGACAACAGGCTTTGCGCGGGACCTACCCTAAGAAGATAAAGGGAATCTTTCTAATTCCAGGTTGTGCGCCCGCCGCACGCTGTTGTGATCGCGTGCCAAGGCTCATTTGCCCTGAGCCAGGAGGGTGAGCGCCGCCTTCGGGTCGATGCGTCCGTCATAGAGGGCGCGACCGATGACGGCGCCTGCCAGCCGCGCCGCATCGGGCTCAGTCATTCGCTCGATATCGGCCATGGAGGCGACCCCGCCAGAGGCGATGACCGGGATCGACACCGCCTCGGCCAGCGCGATCGTCGCTTCCCAGTTGACGCCCGCCAGCACGCCGTCGCGGTCGATGTCTGTGTAGATGATCGCAGCCACGCCGGCGTCCTCGAACATGCGGGCGAGATCGAGCGCCTCCATGTCGGAGGTCTCCGCCCAGCCCTCCACCGCGACCTTGCCGCTCCGCGCGTCGATGCCCACGACGATGCGGTCCGGACGGTCGCGCGCCGCCTCGCGCACGAGGTCGGGATCGCGCAGCGCCGCGGTGCCGAGAATGACGCGGGTGACGCCCTTGTCGAGCCATTCGTCGATCGCCCGGCGGTCGCGGATGCCGCCGCCGAGCTGCACCTTCATGTCGTTGGCGACGTTCCACAGGATCGCGTCGACCGCCTCCTCGTTCCGCGAGCTGCCTTCGATCGCGCCGTCGAGGTCGACGACGTGCAGCCACGAGAACCCCATCCCGCGGAACTTGCGCGCCTGCCGTGCCGGATCGTCGCTGTAGACGGTGGCGTCGTCCATCTCGCCCTGCTTGAGGCGGACGCACTTGCCGTCCTTCAGGTCGATGGCGGGGAAGAGGATCATGAGCGGTAGCCAGTCAGGTTGGCGGGGCGTTCGCCAAGCCGCTTGCTCAGCCGTACGAGGTATCCGTCTGGATCGGCAACCGCGAACTGCCGTACGCCAACTTCAAGCGGCCCGGCTCGATACCACGCTTCCTCCACGTCCAGAAAGAGTGGCCAGGCACGCTGCCGAAGACGCGACAACGGCGCGTCCAGGTCGGCCACGGTCACTTGAAGGTTCAAGCCACGGCCGAACGGCCGAGCCATTTCGGCCGGCAGCCAGCGAGTCATGCCGTGGCGGGCGGCAAGCATGATTTGCGCATCGGCCAGATGAAGAAAGACAAACCCCTCGTCAGGCCGTTCGTAGGCTGTCTCGAAACCGATAAGGCCCTTCCAGAAATCCAGGCTGGCGACGAGGTCCGACACGACGAGCTCCGGCACGAGCGCCGCCCACCCGAAATTGGAAGGCAGCGAGGCACTGATCACGGCTTCCACTTCAGGAAATTCGCGATGAGCGCCAGGCCGAGGGTCTGGCTCTTTTCGGGGTGGAACTGCGTGCCGGCATAGTTGTCGCGCGCGACGACCGCGGTGACCGGCCCGCCGTAGTCGGCAGAGGCGACGAGGTCTTCGTTGTTCTGCGTCTTCAGGTGGAAGGAATGAACGAAATACGCGTCGAGCCCGTCCTCGCCGGTCGGGATGCCGGAAAGCAGCGGCTGGTCGTGCACGACGGTGAGCGTGTTCCAGCCCATGTGCGGGATTTTCAGCCCCGGATCGGCCGGCTCGATCTCCACCACATCGCCGTCGATCCAGCCGAGGCCTTCGGTCGTCTCCTTCTCAAGGCCGCGTTCCGCCATGAGCTGGCAGCCGACGCAGATGCCCAGGAACGGCTTGCCGCGGCGGATCACCTGCTCGTTCAGCGTCTCCACCATGCCGGGGACGGCGTCGAGGCCGCGGCGGCAATCGGCGAAGGCGCCGACGCCCGGCAGCACGATGCGGTCGGCGGCGGCGACCGCGTCGGCGTCGGACGTGACGATTACCCTGTCGCCGGTCTCCCGCGCCGCGCGCTCGAAGGCCTTGGCGGCGGAGTGGAGGTTCCCGGAGCCATAGTCGATGATGGCAACGCTCATGACCGCGCGCCCGTCCGCTCCGGCTCCGGGAACAGCCCGAGGATCGGCTGATCGCTTGCAGGCGTGTCCGCGCCGGACGCATAGGCGGCGGAGGCCAGCAGCCCTTGGCGCTGGACCGGGGAAAGCTCCGACCAGCCGGAGAAGAAGCGGGCCTCCGCTTCCTCCAGGTTCCGGCCGAAGCCCTCGCCGATATCCCGCCAGCCGCGGTTCTCCAGCGACAGCCGCCGGATCGTGTTGCCCTCGAAGCCGAGGATGAGGGTGCCGGCGATTGCGGCCGCCGTCACGTAGGGATCGCCGGCAAGCCGGCCGACCCAGGCGACCACCAGCACAAAGATGATGTAGCCGATCAGCGTCAGCCACATGCGGTGCCAGAGGATCCAGAGGATCGGCACGAAGAAGGCGGGCCAGGAGAAGCCGTCCTTGACGAAGGCGAACCGGTCCGGCTGCGGGTCGTCGGGCGGCGCGTGCACGGTGTAGAATCTCATCTTTCGTCCTAGCCGCTCAGCGTCCCCTTGGTGGACGGCACCGATTCGGCGTTTCTCGGGTCGATCGCGCACGCCGCGCGCAGCACGCGCGCCAGCCCCTTGAAGCAGCTCTCGGCGATATGGTGGTTGTTGCGGCCGTAAAAGTTCTCCACGTGCAGCGTGATCCCGGCGTTCTGGGCAAGCGCCTGGAAGAACTCGCGCACCAGCTCCGTGTCGAAATCCCCGATCTTGCCGCGGCTGAACCTGACCCGCCAGACGAGGTAGGGCCGCCCCGAAATGTCGATGGCGCAGCGCGTCAGCGCCTCGTCCATGGGAAGCGCCACGTCGGCATAGCGGGTG
>CAZMJQ010000075.1:0-13490 GCA_964566475.1 uncultured Propylenella sp.
AGGCGCCCCGCTCCCTCCTCGCGGAGGGGAGATTCAGGAAAGGCATCGCCCCGGGCGCAACGCGCCGCGGGACGACGAGCCGTGCCGAGCTCGTAGCCCGGATGGAGGCCGGCCCAAGCCGGCCGCAATCCGGGACGGACCTGCCCGCGTCCGGCTCCGCCCCCGGAATACGCGCCTGCGGCGCTCCTTCCGGGCTACGCCGGACACTCAACGAAATCGGAAGAGCCGCTCGTCCTCCCACCGCCCCTTACTGTAGCGCCAGAGATGCACGCCGAGCCCGACGATGCGCGACAGGCGGAACTCCGCCGCGGCGCTGGCGCGCGTGCGGTGCGCCTCGCCGGCGCCGACGCCGTTCTGGATCGTCACGTGCGGGCGGAACCCGGCCCGGTCCAGCTCCCCGAGCCACGGCCGCCATTCCGCCGCGAGCGCGGCTCGCAGCGCATGGAGTTGCGGCGAGCGCAGGAACACCGCCACGCCGCGCTCCGTCGTCCGCACGCCGTCGACGGCGATCTCCAGGCGCCGCTCTCGGGCCGCGACCTGCCCCAGCAGCGCCTTCACCTCCCGCGCCCGCTCTCCCGGCAGGCTGTAAAACAGCGTGACATGCGCCGGCACGAGGTTGCGCTCCGGCTGATAGTAGCGGCGCCTCAGGGCATCGAGCCGCGCGAAGGATTCGCCGTCCATCTCCAGGGTCAGGACGAGCGGGTCCCGGCTCAGATCGCCTCCGGCCGCCATTCGCGCAGCGCTTCCACGGTGGCAGGCACGTCCACGAGCCGGCTGACCACCGTGAGAGCGCCGGCCTCCGTCAGCGCCTCGGCGTGGCCGGGCCACGAATGCGACCCGCCGGTGAAGCCGATCACCCGCATGCCCGCGGCGACGGCGCCCTTGATGCCCGTGGTGGAATCCTCGACGACGAGGGCGTCGTCCGGTCCGGTGTCCAGCTCGCGCGCGGCATGGAGGAAGACGTCCGGCGCCGGCTTGCCCCTGCCCTCGCCCACCTCCGGAGCGGAGAAGATATAGGGGCGGAACCGGTCCCACAGCCCCGAGGGCGTCAGCGACACCTTGAGGCGCTCGCCGCGCGAGTTGGAGCAGATGCATCGCGGATCGTCGAGCATGTCCAGCATCTCGTGCACGCCGGCGATCGGCTGCACCTCCTCGGCGAGCCTGCGGTCCGTCTCCGCCTTGGCCCGCCGCACGATATCCGCGGGGACGGCGCGGCCGAGCTCCTCCCCGATCGCCCGGAAGATGCCGTCGGTGGTGACGCCGGCGTACCGGTGCGCCAGCTCCTGCGGGTCGATTTCAAAGCCGATCTCGCGCAGAAGCTCGCTGTCGACCTGCGCGGAAAGGATCTCGGAGTCGATGAGGACGCCGTCGCAATCGAATATGATGAGCATGACGCAGGCGTTTAGCAGGCTTTGGCACTGCGGCAAGGGCGGGCCGGCCCTTTCCCGCCCGAGACGGGTGGCCTGCGGGGGAGACCTGGCCTAAAATCCGGGCCGGAGGGGAGCGCCGGGAACGATGAAGCTTCTTGCCCAGCTGGAAGATCAGGTCGACGTGCGGCTCAGCCTCGAGGAGCTCGTGCTGCTGCGCAACGTCCTGAATGAGATATGCAACGGCATGAGCTTCACCGACAACGATTTCCTTGCCATCATCGATGCACAGCGGTCGGAGGCCGAAGACCTGCTCAACCGCGTGAACACGGCGCTCGACCGCCTCAACCTGTTCCCCGGATAGTGCTCGGAGGTCCGCGCGCGGCGCTTGCTTGCCGGGGCCCGGACGGGCTTATAGTGTCCCGGCCTTTGGCCGAACGGGAGTGTCGGAAGAGTGCGTTATGTGTCGACCCGTGGCGAGGCGCCGGTGCTTGGCTTCCGCGACGTCGTGCGGACGGGCCTTGCCAGCGACGGCGGGCTCTACGTGCCGGAGAGCTGGCCGCGCCTGAGCGAGAGCGAGATCGCCGGCCTTGCGGGCTTGCCTTATGCCGAGGCGGCGTTCCGCATCATAAGCGGCTTCACCGGCGGCGAGATCGCCGACGCGACGCTGCGGAAGATGACCGGGGAGGCGTATGCCGCTTTCCGGCACGACGCCGTCGCGCCGCTCGTCCAGATCGGGCCCAGCCACTTCCTGCTGGAGCTGTTCCACGGGCCGACTCTCGCCTTCAAGGACCTGGCGATGCAGTTTCTCGGACCGCTGATGCGCCATATCCTTGCGGAAAGCGGCGAGCGGCTGACGATTATCGGAGCGACGTCGGGAGACACCGGCGGCGCCGCGATCGAGGCGTTCCGCGGCCGCGAGCGGATCGATGTCGCCATCCTCTTCCCCGACGGCCGCGTCTCGCCCGTTCAGCGGCGGCAGATGACGACGGTGCCGGATGAGAACGTGCTGGCGATCGCCATCAAGGGCGACTTCGACGACGCACAGGCGCTGGTCAAGGCCATGTTCGCCGATAAGGCGTTCCGCGAGCGCACGCAGCTTTCCGGCGTCAACTCCATCAATTTCGGCCGCATCGTTGCGCAGATCGTCTACTATTTCACCGCAGCGGTGGCGCTCGGTGCGCCGCACAGACCGGTCTCCTTCACGGTCCCGACCGGCAATTTCGGCAACGTCTTCGCGGGTTACGCCGCAAGCAGGATGGGCCTGCCCATCGAGCGGCTGGTCGTCGCCACCAACGTCAACGACATCCTGCACCGGGCGCTCTCGACCGGACGCTACGAGGTGCGCGGCGTGACCGCGACATCCTCGCCGTCGATGGACATACAGGTCTCCTCGAACTTCGAGCGTCTGCTCTTCGAGGCGGAGGGCCGCGACGCGACAGCCGTCCGCCGCCTCATGGAAGGGCTTCGCCAGTCGGGCGCGTTCACCCTGAGCGAGGAGGTGCGCGCGGCGCTCTCCGCCTTCTCGTCCGGCACATGCGACGAGGCCGCGACCGCGGCGACGATCGCCCGGGTGCGGACGCGGACGGGCAGCCTCGTCGACCCGCATACTGCGGTCGGCATTGCCGTCGCGGAAGAGCATCTCGACGCCACCCCGATGGTCACGCTCGCCACGGCGCATCCGGCAAAGTTCCCCGACGCGGTGGAGGCGGCCTGCGGCGAGCGGCCCGAGCTTCCCGACTGGGCCCGGGCGATCCTCACGCGCGAGGAATCCTACCAGGTCCTGCCGGCGGACCTGAAGGCCGTCGAGGAGGCCATCGCCGATCACTCCCGCGCGACGAAGGTCACCGCCTGATGAGCGTCGAGGTTTCCACGCTGAAGAACGGCATCACGATCGTCTCGCATCACATGCCGCATCTGGAGAGCGTCGCGCTCGGCCTCTGGGTGGGGGCGGGCGCGCGCTCCGAGGCGCCGAGCGAGCACGGCATCTCGCACCTGTTGGAGCACATGGCGTTCAAGGGCACGCACCGCCGCACCGCGCGCGACATCGCCGAGACCATCGAGGCCGTCGGCGGCGAGATGAACGCCGAGACCAGCGTCGACCACACGACCTACTATCTTCGCCTGCTGAAGGACGACTTGGCGCTAGGGCTCGACGTCCTCGGCGACATCATCTCCGACCCGCTGCTCGACCCCGAGGAGCTTGCGCTGGAGCAGCATGTCATCCTGCAGGAGATCGGCGCCGCGTACGACGTGCCCGAGGACTGGGTCTTCGAGCTGTTCCAGCAGGCGGCCTATCCGGGACAGGCCATCGGCCGCAGCGTGCTCGGGACGGCGGAAACCGTCAGTGCGCATACGGTCGAGGATCTGCGGCGCTTCCTGGACACCCAGTATTGCGGCTCGCGGCTGGTCGTTGCCGCA
Organism: uncultured Propylenella sp.; assembly: GCA_964566475.1. Classification (GTDB taxonomy): domain Bacteria; phylum Pseudomonadota; class Alphaproteobacteria; order Rhizobiales; family Afifellaceae; genus DASWJZ01. The sequence goes on from CAZMJQ010000075.1 coordinate 3,789, forward strand.
GCGGGGAACCTCGATCACGGCGAGCTTGTCAGGCTCACCGAGCGGCACCTCGAGCGGCTCCCGAAGCGGGCTGCGGTCACGCCCGAGGCAGGGCGCTACATGGGCGGGGAGTCGACGGAAACGCGCCCGGTCAAGGAGGCGCAGATCCTGCTCGGCTTCGACGGCCCTTCCTTCATCGATCCGGCATTCGCGGCAGCGCACCTCTTCTCCGCCGTTCTCGGCGGGGGCATGGCATCGCGCCTGTTCCAGGAGCTGCGCGAGGAACGCGGCTTGTGCTACTCGATCTATTCCTTCTATTGGCCGTTCACGGACACCGGCCTGTTCGGCATCCAGGCGGCCACCTCCGAGGATGAGGTCAATGAGCTCCTGTCGGTCGTTCTCACCGAGCTCGCCAAGATGACGGACGGCGTGACCGTCGCGGAGCTGCAGCGTGCCAAGGCGCAGCTCAGGGCCGGCCTCCTGATGACGCTGGAGAGCCCCGTCGCGCGGGCCGGCCAGATGGCGCGGCACATCCTGATCCACGGGCGCCCTCTGACGCTGGAGGAGACGCTCGCGAAGGTCGACGCCGTGACCGCCCACGACCTCGCCGAGCTGGCGGGGACTATCCTGAACAGCCCGCCGACGCTGGCCGCGATCGGCCCGGTCGGCGGTCTGCCGGGCGCCGGCGAGATCGCCACGCAGATGGCCGGTCGCAAGCAAGCCGTAGGCTGGTAATGGCGTTCCTGCGTGCCACGACGAGCAACGAAGCTGCCGTCATCCCCGGCGACGGCCTTTTCCTGCGCGCGCCGAGCCTTGCCGACTATCCGGCCTGGACCCAGCTCAGGGCCGAGAGCCGCGACTTCCTCACGCCATGGGAGCCGACCTGGCCGGCCGACGACCTGACGCGCACCGCGTTCCGCCGGCGCATCCGCCGCTACCAGGCCGAGCTGCGCGAGGATCGCGCCTACCCGTTCTTCGTCTTCCGGCAGGCCGACTTCGCGCTGCTCGGCGGGATCACGCTTTCCAACGTGGCACGCGGCATGACGCAGACCGCGACGCTCGGCTACTGGATGGGCGAGCGCTACGCCAATCGCGGCTACATGACCAAGGCCGTCCGGGCGATCGCTCCCTTTGCTTTCGGAGCGCTCAACCTGCACCGGCTGGAGGCGGCCTGCCTGCCCCACAACGCGGCCTCCATAAGACTGCTGGAGAGAGCCGGATTCCAGCGCGAAGGTGTGGCGCGCGGTCTCGTCTGCATCAATGGTCGCTGGCAGGACCACGTCGTCTTCGCGCTCCTGACCGAGGATCTGCTGCCTTAGCGCCTGTTTCGGCGGATTTCCGGTCGCCCGGACCCTCCCCGGCCGCCCGGACCCTCCCCGGCTGCCCGGACATGGCCGCTTGTGAACCGCCGCCGGCAGCCTTACAGCTTCGTGAATGATTTGTTGCGGAGGTCGCGTGTTGCGCGCTCGACCCATCTTCACGCGCCTTGTCCTCGCACTTGCCGCTATACTTTTGGCCGGGCCCGCTCTTGCGCTGGAAGCCGTGTCCCTCCCGCTCGACGCCGAGACGATCGACCTCACCGGCGCCGTCGACCGCTACCTGAATCAGGGCGAGCGGCTGCAGGTCTCCACCGCGCCGGCCGCGGACGGCATCGTACGCCGCATAGAGGTGCGTTCCGAAAGCCGCGACGGGACCTCCGACTGGCTCGTGTTCGCGCTCGCCAACCCCTCCGACGAGCAGATCGACCGCCTGCTCGTCGTGCCCCATTACAGGCTGGTCGGATCGGGCCTCACCTGGCCGGACCTTGGGAGCCGTCGCATCCGCGCGGTGACGCCGAGCGAAGGGTTTGCGCCACAGCGCATCCCCAACAGCAACACCGACATCTTCCGCATCACGCTCGATCCCGGGGCCATCGTCACCTACGTCGCCGAGTTGAGCGACCCGGGCATTCCGGAGCTTCAGCTCTGGCAGGAGGGCGCCTACGAGGAGATGGTCAACAGCTACACGCTCTATCGCGGCGTTGTGCTGGGCATATCGGGTCTGCTCGCCCTCTTCCTCAGCGTGCTCTTCGTCGTCAAGGGAACCGCCATGTTCCCAGCGACCGCCGCGCTCGCCTGGGCGGTTTTCGCCTACATCTCCATCGATTTCGGCTTCTGGGGCCGCGTTTTCCGGGGCAGTGGCGGAAGCGTGGAGACATGGCGTGCCGCCACCGAGGTGCTTCTGGCGGGCGCCCTTCTGGTGTTCCTCTACACCTACCTGCACCTGCACCGGTGGCATGTGCGCTACAGCCATGTCGCGGTGCTTTGGCTCCTCGGCCTGGCAGTGCTGGCCGGCGTGATCGTCGTCGACCCGAGCGTGGCGGCGGGCGTGGCGCGCCTCTCGCTCGGGCTGACCGCTGCCGTTGGCCTGGGCGTCATCCTCTACCTGGCCATCAAGGGTTTCGACCGCGCCATCATGCTGATCCCGACCTGGCTCGTGCTCGTGTTCTGGGTGGCGGCCGCCTGGCTTGCCGTGACCGGCCGGATCGACCTTCCGGTAGTCCAGCCGGCGCTGGCAGGGGGACTGGTGCTGATCGTCATGCTGATCGCCTTCACGATCATGCAGCACGCCTTCGCCGGCGGCGCGATCGCGCAGGGGCTGATAAGCGATGCGGAGCAGAAGGCGCTGGCGCTGGTCGGGGCCGGCCATTGCATCTGGGACTGGGACACTTCGCGCGACCGCATCGAGACGGGCCGCGAGATCGAATACCTTCTCGGCTTCAAGCGCGGCGCTCTGGACGGACCGGCGCGCAACTGGCTCGGGCTGGTCCACCCGAGCGAGCGGGATCTCTTTCGCGCGGTGCTCGACGCGGTCGTGAACCAGCGGCGCGGCCGCATCAGCCTCGATTTCCGCATGCGGTCCGAGGACGGCCACTATCTCTGGTTCGCGCTGCGGGCGCGGCCTATCGTCGGCTCCGACGGTGAGGTCATGCGCTGCTCCGGCACCATCGCCGACATCACGGACCAGAAGCAGGCCGAGGAGCGCCTGCTGCACGATGCGGTGCACGACAATCTGACCGGCCTCCCCAACCGGCAGATGTTTCTCGACCGGCTGGAGTTCGCCCTCACTCGCGGCCGCGTGGAGCGCATCGCCGCGCCGACCGTCGTGGTCTTCGACATCGATAATTTCAGGGAGGTGAACGGCGAGTTCGGCCACTCCGTCGGCGACTCGGTGCTGCTGGCGATCGCGCGGCGCATCGGCAGGCTGCTTCCCCCGCAGGATTCCCTCGGGCGCATGCAGGGCGATTCCTTCGCACTCATGGTTCTTTCGGAGACGGAGGCGAGCGCCGTCGAGCAGATGACGCGCGAGCTGGTGAGGAGCCTGAAGGCGGCGATTACCGTCGGCGATCGCGACGTCTTCATGACCGCTTCGGTCGGAATTGCGCCGCCGACCAACGAAGGCTCCGCCGAGGACCACATCCGCCGGGCGGAGGCAGCCGTTTACCAGGCCAAGCGCTACGGCGGTGACTTCATCCAGCTCTACGAGCCGGCCTTCGGCATGCGCAGCCGCCGCCTCGATCTCGACAACGAGCTCCGCAAGGCGCTTGAGGCCGGGCACCTCGACATCCTCTATCAGCCGATCATCCGGCTGGAGAACAACTCCATCGCGGGCTTCGAGGCGCTCACGCGTTGGGAGCATCCGCTGCACGGACGCATTCCGCCCTCCGAGTTCATAGCCGCGGCGGAGGAAAGTGGGCTGATCGTCCAGCTCGGCCTTTACGTGCTGGAGCATGCGGCGCGCGAGCTCGCCTCCTGGCAGACCGTTCTGACCACCGAGCCGCTGCCGTTCGTCTCCATCAACGTGTCGAGCGGCCAGCTCCTGCGGCACGACCTCATCAACGACGTGAAGGCCGTGCTCGCCCGCACCGGCGTGGCGCCAGAGACGCTGCAACTGGAGCTCACCGAAACGCTCGTGATGCAAAACCCGGAATATTCCGCTAAGGTGCTCACGCGCATCCGCGAGCTCGGCGCCAGCCTGGCGCTCGACGATTTCGGTACGGGCTATTCCGCGCTCGCATACCTGCAGCGCTTCCCGTTCGACGCGATCAAGATCGACAAGTCCTTCGTGCGGCCCAACGGCTCGCCCGCGCGCTCCATTTTGCTGCGCTCGATCGTTTCCATGGCGCACGACCTGGGGATGGAGGTCATCGGCGAGGGCGCGGAGACCGAGGCGGAAGTCATGGAGCTGATGGAAGCGGGTTGCGAATACGCGCAGGGTTTCGTCTACGGCCGCCCGATGACCGCGCAGATGGTGCAGCAGATGGTGCGGCGGCGTCCGGCGGTGGCCCGCGCCAGCTGACGGCACATGTCAGGCGTGTCCGGCATCCGTGGAAAGCATGGCAGCCTCGACGCCGATCGTGGCAAGCGCGCGGTCGTACTTCCCATCCACGTCGTCGTCGAAGAGGATCGCGCCGTTGGCCTGGCTGTGCAGCCAGCCGTTGGCCTGGATCTCCGCCTCGAGCTGGCCGGGGGCCCAACCCGCGTAGCCGAGCGCCAGGAGCGCGCGATCCGGCCCGCGCCCGTCGGCGATGGCGCGCAGAATCTCCAGCGTCGCCGTGAGGCACACGCCGTCCGCGATGGGAAGCGTCGCGTTCTCGAGGAAGAAGTCGCCGGAATGCAGCACGAACCCGCGGCCCGTCTCCACCGGGCCGCCGCGATGCACGCGCACCTTGTCCACGCCGCCGGGAAGGTCGGGCTCGTTGCGCGCCTGGACGATGTCGAGCTGCACGAGCAGATCGCGGAAACTGACGTCCTCTGCCAATTTGTTGACGACGATCCCCATGGCGCCGTCGCTAGAATGCGCGCACACATAGACGACGGAGCGTGTGAAGCGCTTGTCCGCCATGCTGGGCATCGCGATCAGGAAATGGCCGTCGAGGAAGCCTTGCGCTTTTGAGCGTGTCATTGGGAGATGCTAGCAATCCCGCCGCGGATTGGATAGGCGCTAACGTCCCGGCTCGTGCCGGTCGGCATGCTTGTATGCCGGTGGAAAGGTTGCAGAAACAAGGGGCGATTTGATGACGGCGTTGCGGTTCGGGCTCGTTCTCCTGACGGCGCTTTCGGCTTCGACGGAGGCTATTGCCGTGCGCTCAGACTGGGCGGCGGCGGACGAGGCGAGGATGCGCGTCTTGATCGCCGGCCCGCGAGACAATCACGATCTCGATGCCGGCATCGAGATCGTGCTCGAGCCGGGCTGGCACACCTATTGGCACAATCCCGGCGAGACGGGCGTGCCGCCGGTGTTCGATTTCTCCGGATCGGGAAACGTCGCGGGGGTCGACGTGCTCTATCCCGTCCCGGAGCGCTATGACGACGGTGCAAGCGTCTCGCTCGTCTATCGTGACGCGGTCGTGTTCCCGCTCGTTGTCACCCCGGTCGAACCCGGCGAACCGGTCACGCTCGACGTACAGGCGATCTTCGGGGTGTGCGCCGAGGTCTGCATCCCCACGCGGGCAAGCGCCGCCGCGACGCTTCCCCCCGACGCCCCGCGCGACCCCCTCGCCGAAGCGCGGCTGAACGCCTTTGCGCCGCTCGTTCCGAAGCGCGCCGAGCCGGGCCGCTTTGAGGTGCTGTCCGCGGTGGCAGAGGGCGATGCGATCACGATTGACGTGCGCATGCCCGACTCGACCTATTCCGACCTGTTCGCCGATCCGCCCGAGGGCTGGTATATCGGCCAGCCGAGCTTCATCTCTCGCGATGACGGCGTCTCGCGCTACCGGCTTTCGTTGGCCGGCAAGCCGAAAGACGCGGCCGCTCGTGGGGAGATCTTCCGTTTCGTGGCCGCAGCAGGCGGCGAGGCGGTAGAGCAGGACATCGAGATCGATTGACCGCGCCCGGCCGGCCGGTCATCCCTTCATAGCGAGACAGGAGATACGCCTATGACGCTTTCGGTCGGGGACCGCGTTCCCGAGGCAGCCCTCTTCGTTCCAGGCGAAAGCGGGCCGGAGAAAGTATCGAGCAGCGAGCTCTTCGCCGGCCGCACGGTCGTGCTGGTGGGCATGCCCGGCGCCTTCACGCCGACCTGCCATCGCAACCACCTTCCCGGGTTCGTGGAGCACTGCGACGCCATCCTGGCGAAAGGCGTGAACGAGATCATCGTCCTCACTACCAACGACACGCACGTGCTGAAGGCATGGGCGGCAGCGAGCGGCGGCAAGGACAAGCTGCGCTTCGTCTCCGACGGCAACGCCGAGTTCGTGCAGAAAGCCGGGCTCTCGAACGATTCCTCGGCGCGCGGCATGGGCATCCGCGCCAAGCGCTTCGCGATGATCGTGGACGACGGCGTGGTTACGGCGCTCCTTCTGGAGGAACAGCCCGGACAGGCCGTGATCAGCTCGGCGGCTCGAATCCTCGAGGCGCTTTAGGAACGCCGTAACAATCGGTCACCGCGCGGCGGGCCTTAAATATTGCGCCATGCCCCGGCGAGCGAGTTGGTCCGCCCGCTCGTTCAGGTCGTGGCCGGCATGCCCGCGAACCCAGCGCCAGTCCACGTCATGACCGGCGCTCAATTCATCCAGCTCGCGCCAAAGATCGTCGTTCTTCACCGGCTTCTTTGCAGAGGTCTTCCAGCCGTTCCGCTTCCAGCCGTGGACCCACGGCGTGATGCCCTTCTTGAGGTACTCGGAGTCGGTGTGCAGTTCGACCGCCAGACGTCCGGTCAGCGCGCGGAGCGCCTCGATCGCAGCGGTGAGCTCCATCCGATTGTTCGTCGTGAGCGGCGCGCCGCCCGAGAGCTCCCTCACGTGCCCGTCGTATTCCAGGATCGCTCCCCAGCCCCCCGGCCCCGGATTGCCGGAGCAGGCGCCGTCCGTGTGGATCACCACGCGCCTCTTCGCCGCAATCATGCGATGAGCCCGTAGTCTGCGGCGCGGGAGACTTTCTGATGGAAGCGCAGCTTGCGGAGATATTCGCGCGGGTCCTTGGGCGTGACGAGCGCGCCGGTCGGAACGGTGAGCCAGTCGTGCAGCCGCGTGAGCAGGAATCTGAGCGCCGCCCCGCGCGACAGCACCGGAAGGGCCTCACGCTCCGCTGCTGCCAGCGGTCGCACCTCCTCGTAAGCCTGAATCAGAGCCTGCCCCTTGGTCACGTTAAAGGAACTGTCCGGCTCGAAGCACCAGGCATTGAGGCAAATGGCGAGATCGTAGGCGAGCAGATCGTTGCAGGCGAAGTAGAAGTCGATGAGTCCGGACAGCTGTCCCTTCACGAAGAAGACGTTGTCGGGGAAGAGATCGGCGTGGATGATGCCGCCCGCCAGTCCGTCGGGCCAGGCTGCCTCGAAGAAGGCGAGCTCCGCCTCCACGAAGGCCTCCAGCCCCGGCTCCACCATGTCGGCGCGCGGGCGCGACTGCTCGAAGAGCGGCCGCCAGGCATCGCGCGAAAGGGCATTGGCGCGGGTGAGCGGGAAGTCGCGGCCCGCTTCGTGCATTGCGGCAAGCGCCCGTCCGAGAGAGGCGCAATGATGCGGCTGCGGACGCCGCACCCACACGCCCTCGAGGAACGAGATGATCGCCGCCGGGCGGCCGGCGACGCGGCGGAGCGCCTCTCCGTCGCGCGCCTTCACGGGCAGCGGGCAGCGTATGCCGCGCTCCGCAAGATGCTCCATCAGTCCGAGAAAGAACGGCAGGTCCGGCTCGGCGACCCGCTTCTCGTAGAGCGTCAGGATGAAGGTGCCGGCTTCGGTGCGCAGCAGGAAGTTGGAGTTTTCCACGCCCTCCGCGATGCCCTTGAAGGACAGGACGGCTCCGAGATCGTAGCGTTTCAGCAAATCCTCGAGGTCGGCATCGCCGACTTCGGTGTAGACCGCCATCTCAGGCTGCGGCCTCGCGGAGCGGCCTCGGCAGGCTGAAGACGATGCTCTCCTCGGCGGTGCTCACGAGCTCGACCTCGATGTCGTAGCGCTCCGCGAACGCGTCGAGCACCTCCTCCACGATGACCTCCGGCGCGGAAGCGCCGGCGGTCACGCCGATCCGCTTCACGCCGTCGAAGAGGGTCCAGTCGATTTCCGACGCACGCTGCAAAAGGAGCGCCTTGGGGCAGCCGGCGCGCTCGGCGACTTCGCAGAGGCGCTGCGAGTTCGACGAGTTCGGCGCACCGACGACGAGCATCCGCTCGACACCGGGCGCGACGCGCTTTACCGCCTCCTGGCGGTTCGTCGTGGCGTAGCAGATGTCGTCCTTGTGGGGGCCGGCAATCTTGGGAAAACGCTTCTTCAGCTCGCCGACGATCGCCGACGTATCGTCGATGGAGAGCGTCGTCTGGGTGATCCAGGCGAGGTTCCCGGGATCGCGCGGCTCGAACTTGCGGGCATCGTCCACCGTCTCGACCAGCGAGATGGCGCCCGCGGGAAGCTGGCCCATCGTCCCCTCGACCTCCGGGTGCCCTGCGTGACCGACGAGCACGATCTCGTGCCCGCGGCGATGGTGAAGGATCGCCTCTTTGTGCACCTTGGAAACGAGCGGGCACGTCGCGTCGAGGACGAAGATGTTCCGCTTGCCGGCGTCCTCCCAAACCTTGTTGGAGACGCCGTGCGCGGAGAAGACCACCGGGCGGTCCGATTCCGGGATCTCCTCAAGTTCCTCGACGAACACCGCGCCCTTGGCCTTGAGGCTCTCCACGACGTAGCGGTTGTGGACGATCTCGTGACGGACGTAGACGGGAGCGCCGAAGCGCTGCAGCGCCTCCTCGACCACCTGAATGGCCCGCTCCACCCCGGCGCAGAAGCCGCGCGGGGCGCAGAGCATGATATGGAGCTTTTGTCCGCGCATCGATTCCATTTCCAGTTAGGGATGCCGACCCGGCGGCGTCAAGCGCTCCGCCTGCGGCTCTTTCAGCCGCCGCCAAGCGAAAACAGCAAAAACCGCCAGAAGTGCGACGGCGAGCCCGTACCAGGTGATCGCGTAGTGCAGATGATTACTAGGGAAGGAGAACCGGGTCTCGCCCGCCTGCGGCAGGCCCGAAGGCGGCGTTCCCGCTGCATCGAGGTCGACGAAAAAGGCATCCACTGTCCCCGCGAGTCCAATGGCGCTGGCGATACACGAGGGGTCACGTGCGAAGAATATCCCCTCATCCAGCTTCGGATCGGGCGTGAACCAGCTTCCGGTCTCGGGCGCCCGCACTAGCCCCTCAAGCGTCAAAGTCCCGTCCCGAGGCGGTGCATAGGCGTCCTGCTGCCCGTCGGGGACGAAGCCGCGGTTTACCAAGACGGTCCTGCCGTCAGGTGACGTGACAAAAGGTGTCAGGACCCAGTAGCCGGGGCCTCCCGCCGGACCGCGCGGCCGCGTCAGCGAGGTGAAAACGAGCACCTCCCCCTCCGGCCGATATTCGCCGGTCAGGAGGATCGGCCGATATTCATTCGCGTCCATGAAGTTGCGCGGATTGCCGAGGTCATCGAGGCTTCGGTCGCGGAAGTCGAGCGGCTCGGAGGCTGGCCGCTGCGTCACGCGGGCGACTAGGTCTTCCTTCCATGCGAGGCGCTGCATCTGCCAATTGCCGAGCGAGACGAGCCCGGCAAACGCCAGGCAGACGAGCACCGCCGGCAGGACCAGACTTCGAAGTCCGATGGACATGGGTTGAGCTAATCGCGGAGGCGACCCTCTTTCGCCTCGTGATGGTACTGGAGCGCGACCATGACCCCCTTCAGCGGCCGCATTGCGCCTAGACAGAGCGTCAGCACCAGCGGCATCCA
>CAZMJQ010000076.1:0-19392 GCA_964566475.1 uncultured Propylenella sp.
CTGCGCCAGGCTGAAGCGCACGTGGAAGCGATCAATCATGCGCTCGCTTCGGTCCCCGCGGAATCGGTGCGCATGCATATCTGCTGGGGCAATTACGAGGGCCCGCACGACCACGACATCCCGCTCGCGGCGATTCTGCCGATCGTGATGAAGGCGAAGCCTCAGGCTGTCGTCTTCGAGGCGGCCAATCCGCGGCATCAGCACGAATGGGCCGTGTGGCTCGATGCGAGCGTTCCCGACGACAAGGTCCTGGTGCCCGGCGTGATCGATTCCTCCACCAATTACGTGGAGCATCCCGATCTGGTGGCGCAGCGCATCGAGACATACGCCGCTATCGTCGACCGCGAGAGGGTCATCGCAGGCACGGATTGCGGCTTCGGCACCTTCGCCAACCACAGCAAGGTCGATCCGGCGATCGCGTTCAAGAAGCTCCATGCCCTGACGGAGGGGGCGCGTATCGCTTCGCGCAGACTCTTCGCCTGAGCTTCTTCTCAGGCGCTGCGCCTGGGCCGTGCACTCTTGTCTGAGGTGGCGCCGCCGAAGGCGCCCGCCTCGGACAGCGCATCGGCCTCCGTCGCATCGAAGCCGTATTCGGCAAGAATCTGGGCGCGATGCTGGTCGAGGCCGGGGGGCGGATGGCGGATGTCCGCCGGCGTCTCCATCAGGCGGAACGGCGAGGCTACCGCCTTGACGCTTTCGCCGGCGAAGTCGAACGCCATGATTCCGCCCGACTGTGCCAGCTGCGGGTGGTCGGCCGCCTCGCCGACCGAGTGGACCTTCGCCACGTTGACGCGCGCCGCGCCGAGGCGCTTCACCAGCTCATCGCTGGTCGTCTTGCGCGTGATCGAGGAGATCGTGTCGATGATCTCGCGCCGGTGGGCCTGCCTGTCGGCAACGGTCGCGTATTCGGGCCGGTCGAGCCGATCCGCATCGAGCGCCTGCGCGCAGCGGCGCCACATCACGTCGCTTGGCGCGATGATGACGACGCTGCCGTCGGATGCGGGAAAGACCTGGTTGGGGACGCTCAGATGGTTGGCTGTCCCCATCGGCTTGCGAATGACGCCGTCGATCCAGTACTCGGAGTAGAAGTAGTTCATCAGGTGCGCCGAGGCGAGGAGCAGCGACGTCTCGATCCGCTGGCCCTGTCCCGTCCGCTCGCGATGGAAGAGGGCCGCCAGGATCGCCGAGACCATCGCAAGGGAGCCGTGCAGGTCGACCGCCGAAGTTCCCACGCGCACCGGCGGGCGGTCCGGCTCGCCCGTGAGGCTCATGAGCCCCGAATGCGCTTGCAGCGCGAGGTCGTTCGCACCGATGTCCGAGAGCGGACCGATCGGCCCGTACGAGAAGAACTCGCAGTAGATGAGACCGGGATTGGCCTTCCGCAGGTCCTCGTAGGACAGGCCCCAGCGCGGCATCGCGCCGGGCCGGAAATTGTGTATGACGACGTCGCATTGCGTCATCATTCGGCGCGCGACCTCGCGCCCCGCCTCCGCCGCTAGGTCGAGCGCGATGCTGCGCTTGTTCCGATTGAGCGCGAGGAAGGAGGAGCTGACGCCGAGCCGGGGAGGGCCGGCCTCGGTCAGGCCGAGCTTCCGGGCCTCGTCGCCCCCGGACGGCTCCTCGACCTTGACGACGTCGGCGCCGAGATCGCCCAGCGCCTGCCCGGCGGCGGGTCCTGCGAAGACCCGGGAGAAGTCGACAACGCGAATGCCGTCCAGGGCCCGGGCCAAGTTACCCACCATCGCAAGTGTGCGTGCCGTTGCCCATGCTCGGCCCGCCTAACCGGCGGTCGAATGGACGAGAGCCTCTCCCACGGTGAGCTTCCGGCCGTCGGCGGCTTCGCACCAGACCTCGAAAAGGATGCTCATCTCCCCGTCGGCCGCCCGCGTGAGGGAGGAGACACGGGCGACCGACGTGACGATCTCGTTCTCGTAGATCGGGGCGATGTATTTGGTCCGCAGGCGGCCCCTGCGCACGACATCGCGCCCGAAACAGTCGAGGAGCAGGCCCATGATCCAGTTGGTGGAGATCATGCCATCGGAGATGATCCCCGGCAGCCCCTGCTTCTTCGCGTATGCGTCGTCGTCGTGGATGGTCGGGGGCTGCGTGTGGATGCGTCCGTCATCGGTGGCGACGGTGGGCTGAACATCGACGTACCAGCGCATCCTCTCGCGCGTCATGGCGCGCGGAGCGGAGCGCAGCTCGGAGCCGATCTGAAGTTGAAGCGCTGCGCGGCTGGCGATGCTCATGCCGCACCTGCGGGTTCTGCCTTCTTGTAGGCAAGGATCGCGGTGTCCCGGTACCGGATGAGGAGACGCCCGTCGGATTTCCGCTTCAGGTCGATCTCCATCACCACATAGTCGCGCCCGCGTTTGGTGTAGCGCTCCGTCACCTTCCCTTCGACGCTCAGGGGCTCGCCGACCGGCACCTCGTCATGCATCGTCGCGTCGTATTCGTAGTGGATGCGGGCGTCGGGCCCCGTCCCGAGCGGGCAGGCGTGACGGTAGAGCCGCAGCTTGTCGAGGTGCACGAGAGTCGGAGGCGCCACCTGGCCGGAGACGCCCTGGAAGAACTCATGATGCAGCTCGTTCGCGTGGCAGTATTCGCGCACGACGAAGGGGCTCATCGTGTAGCCTACGGGCCCCAGCACATCCCCCTGCTCGAGATTGCTAACGTACTTTCCGATCGCCACTGAACCACCTCGGCCGCTTCACCACATTTCTTCCGAATAGCAACCGCAGCACGAAGGCAGTAGCGGCACGAGCCAAGCAGCAACTTTGCGGACCCCGCAAATGCGTTGAAGTTGCGTGGGGCGCACTGCGATCCATCGCCCTGCGCGCGTATTGCCGGATTCTGCAAATCGTGCACTTTTCGCGTATCGACCTTTCAACCAATGAAAATGATGGGAACGCCGCGTGGAGTGGCTCAGAGCAACGCAGCTTTTCGTGAACGTAGTGCAACTCGGGAGCCTCTCGGCGGCGGCGCGCCAGACCGGGCTCTCGCCGGCATCGGTCTCCCGCATTATCCATGCGCTGGAGGAGAATGTTGGCGGCCGGCTTCTAAACCGCACCAGCAGAAGGCTCAATCTGACGGAGGCGGGCGAGGTCTACTACAGCCAGGTCGAGCAGATCCTGCACCAGATCGCCGAGGCCAACGACAGCGTCGCCCGGCTTCAGTCCACGCCGCGCGGCACGCTGCGCGTCCATTCGCGCATGCTGGTCGGCAACCAGTACGTGGCGCCGGCGCTGCCCGGCTTCATTGCCGAATATCCGGACATCAAGGTCGACCTGCTCCTGTCCAACTACACAGTCGACCTGGTCGATCAGAACATCGACATCGACATCCGCATCGGCAAGCTGGACGATTCCTCGCTGATCGTGCGCAAGCTCGCATCGGCGGAGCGCGTCGTGTGCGCGACCCCTGCCTATCTGGAATCGCACGACCCGATCAGATCACCGAAAGACCTGGCGAACCACAATTGCCTGACCTACCGGCTGCATCTCGGCAGGACGATCTGGCGCTTTCTCGACGGGGAGGGGACGCTGACGGAGGTACCGGTCTTCGGCAGCCTCCAGTCGGACAATGGCCAGGCCCTGATCACGGCGGCCGTGTCGGGCATCGGCGTCGCCATGATGCAGGATTCGTCGATCCGCCGCGAGCTGGAGGAGGGCATCCTGGTGCGCATCCTCGGAGACTACAAGGCGAGCCACATCGAGTTCGACAACGGCATCTACGCCGTCTTCCCCCATAACCGCCAGGTGCCCAGCAAGGTCCGGGTGTTCGTCGATTACATCGCGGCCTACATGAAGGAGCAGCTCGGCTGAGCGCCACACCGCCACGGCGAGCCGTCCGAGAGCCGCATCGACGTCGCCGCGCCTGCCGGTCGACCTCTCCCGCGCTCGGCTCTGCTGTCACTTCGCAGTTCCGCTCGATAGGGCTGCTTCTAGCGTGGCGAGGTCCTCCGGACCCAGCTCCCACTCCGCCGCCTTCACGTTCGCTTCCACCTGCTCGGGCTTCGTCGCGCCGGCGATGACGCTGGCGGTCAACGGCTGTGCGAGGAGCCATGCGAAGGCAAGCTCCAGCAAGGTCTTCCCGCGCTCGGAGCAGAACGCCTCCATTTTCTCAAGAACGTCCCAGTTCGCATCGGTCGCGTAGCGCTCCGCCAGTGCCGGCGTCGTCGCGTAGCGCGTGCCTTCCGCCGGAGCGGCGCCGCGCCGGTACTTGCCGGTAAGCAGTCCGCCGGCGAGAGGATAGTAGGGGAGAAGCCCTGCCCCGAACTGTAGGGCCGCCGGAATCAGGTCCCGCTCGATGCTCCTTTGCAGGAGGTTGTATTCGTCTTGGATGGATATGAACGAAGAGAGGCCAGCGGTGCGGGCAATCCAGGCTGCATCGGCAAACTGCCAGGCGCCGAGGTTGGAGCACCCGACGTAGCGCACCTTGCCCTGCCGCACGAGGTCGTCGAGGGCCCGTAGCGTCTCCTCCATCGGCGTTCTCGGGTCGGATCGATGCAGCTGGTAGAGGTCGATCCAATCGGTCCTCAGCCGCTTCAGGCTCGCTTCGACCGCCATCATGACGTAGCCGCGCGCCGCTCCGCTCAGCCTGCCTTCCGAATCCATCTGCATGCCGAACTTCGTGGCGAGCACGATATCCTTGCGGCGCGGCCCCAGAACCTCGCCGAGCGCGCTCTCCGAGCCACCGCGATTGCCGTAGGCGTCGGCGGTGTCGAAAAGCGTGATGCCGGCTTCGATGGCCTTGTTGACGACGGCGCGGGTCTCTTCCAGGCCGATGCGGGCGCCGAAGTTGTTGCACCCCAGCCCGACCCGCGAGACGAGCAGCCCGGAACGCCCCAGATTGCGATACTCCATTGGTCTCCCTCAGATGATCGGGCTGCAACGCCGGTGAATCGTGCAACTAGCTTCAGGGCGCGGTGCGGGAGAAGGACGGCCGCTCCGCAAGCTCACCGGCAAGCGCCGCCAGGCGCGGCCAGCTCGTCAGGGCCTCGAATTCCTCCAGGCGGCGCGGGACATAGCCCAGCGCGCAGCCGAGCGCGATCGTGCCGAGGTCGAAGGCTTTCGCCAGTTCTGCCGCGCGCTCCTCGAATGCATCGAGCCCGCGTCTGACCTTCTGCGCCTGCCAGTCGATGAAGCTCTCCGACCGCTGCTCGGCCGGGCGCAGCCGTTCGTTTCTCACCAGGATCGCCGCATCGATCATCCCGTCGGCTGCGGCCACGGTCGTCAGAACCTCCCAGCGCTCCGGGCCCGAGACCGGGATCAGCGCATTCCCACCGTATTCGGCATCGAGGAACTCGCAGATGACCGGCGAATCGAAGATTTCGGCACCGTCATCCGTGACCAGCACCGGGATCTTGCCGAGCGGATTGTGACGCGTGACCTCCTCCGGCCTTTCTCTCGGTTGCGCATCGACGAGCGTGACGCGGTCGGAAAGCTTTAGCTCGTGGAGCACGATCATGACCTTGCGGCCGTAGGGGGACATGCCGTTGGAGATGAGTTGCATGGGGCGCGTTTCGGAGCCAGTTGGCGGGAAGGTTGGATCGTAGCAAAGCGTTCGCGCGCGCGACACGAGGCGATCGGCGCAAACACCTTTGCGCCATGCGGAAGCGTACCGGAGGCACGGGGTTTGCATCTGCCGACAACTGCATGCAGTGCGGGCCCGCCGAGTTGCGGACATTGAAAAGTTGGTTTGCAGCAGGGCCTGTGTTCCGCGCTGCAACGCGGGAATAGCATTGCCTGTGCTCGAGTCGGAGGGCCGAAGCGGCGACGAACCGTTGAGCCCCCGAAAATGGGAGGAATGGCATCATGAGTGGACTTAGCTGGGTCCGCGCTTTGGCCTTTGGCGCAGCGGTCGCGGCGGCCCCGTCGTCGCAAGCGCAGGACACCGTCGTCATCGCTTCGTTCGGAAGCCTCTGGCAGGAGGTGCTGGAGGAGGCGCTTGCGCCGTGGGCGGCGGACAACAACGTCGAGGTTCGCTTCACGGCCGGCAGCTCCACCGACAACGTGACGCGGGCCATCGCCGCGCGCAACAACCCCGACGTGGACATCGTGATGGGCGAGGAGATGAGCTTCGCCCTCGGCGTCCAGGAGGGGGTGTTCGAGAAGCTCGATCCGGCGCTCGTCCCGAACCTTGAGAACGTGGTGTCAGAGGCGATCATGGCCGACGGCTACGGCGTCGGGATCATCATGCAGAGCATCGGGCTGTTCTATAACACGGAGAATTTCGAGAAGAACGGCTGGAGCCCGCCGGATTCCTGGATGGCGCTGGTCGACGAGAAGTACTGCAACGGCGTTGGCTACATGCATCCGAACGTGTCGTTCGGTTATTACGCCCTGATGATGCTCGGCGGCGGCGAGCCGGCCGATATTCCGGCCGGGATCGATCGGGTCGTCGCGTTCAAGGATTGCGTCGAGACGGTCGACCCCTCCGGCGCCAAGCACGTGGAACGCGCCCAGCTCGGCGATTTCGATGTCGGTGTGCTGGCGCATCAGCTCGTCATCTCGCTGGCCGACCGTGGCGCGCCGCTCGCATTCGTGACACCCAAGGAGGGCGGCATCCTGCAGTTCACCACGCTCGCCGTGGCCAAGGATGCGCCGAATCCCGAGCTTGCGCAGCGCACGGTGGACGAGCTCCTGTCGGAGCGGGTGCAGACCATCCTGGTCGAGAAGTTCAAGGCAGCCCCGGTCAACCCGGCGGCCCAGATGCCGGACGAGCTGATCGCGGCCGGCGCGCCGGACCCGAACGACGTCTCGGGCTTCATCACCATCGACGGGCCGAGCCTCATCCCGCAGCGGTCGGAATGGACCGAGCAGTTCATGCGCGCGATGGCGCGGTGACGCGGCAGGCACTCGATCGTCACAGGCGACCGCAGACGCGGCCGCCCGTCCTTTTCGCGCCGACGGGGGCGGCGTGAACTGGATGTCCGTCGAGCGGCCCGGAATCCCGGTCGGGACGCGCGCCGACTATCTGGCGTTGAGCGGCGTTACCAAGAGCTACGACGACAAGCCGGTGGTCCGCGATGTCTCGCTCGCCGTTCCGCAGGGCGAGGTGCTGACGATTCTCGGCCCGTCCGGCTGCGGCAAGACGACGACGCTCAAGATCATCGCCGGCTTCCTTCAGCCCGATGCCGGGTCGGTCAAGATGGACGGGCGCGCCGTCGACCGGCTCTCCAGCCACGAGCGCGGCGCGGCGATGGTGTTTCAGAACTACGCGCTGTTTCCGCACATGAGCGTGCAGCAGAACGTCGCGTTCGGCCTGCGCATGCGGAAGAAGCCGCGCGACGAGATCGCCCGCGAGGTGCGCGAGATGCTCGAACGGGTGCGCCTGACGGAGTTTGCAGGCCGCTACCCGAAGGAGCTTTCCGGCGGCCAGCAGCAGCGCGTCGCGCTGGCGCGCGCGCTGATCGTCAGGCCGAAGGTTCTCCTGCTCGATGAGCCGTTCTCCAGCCTCGACGCCAAGCTGAGGAAGCAGCTCAGGAGCGAGTTCCTCGAGATCCACCGCAACTTCCACATTACGTCGGTTTTCGTGACGCACGACCTGGAGGAGGCGTTCGCCATCTCCGACCAGGTGGCGGTGATGAACGGCGGCGTCGTCGAGCAGACCGGCGCCCCCGCGCACATTTATTCGCACCCGCAATCGCGGTTCGTCGCCGATTTCGTCGGGCACAAGAATATCCTCTCGGGAGAGATCGCGGGCGCGGCTGGGGGAAGAGCGCAGTTCGTCTCCGGATCGCTGCAGATGAGCATCCCGGCCGGGCGCCCGGGGCCGGCGCTGGTCTCCGTTCCCGTGCACCGCCTGAAGATCGCCGCCGGGGAGCTTCGGGCGGACAACCTCTACAGGGCGGTTGTGGAGGACGTAAGCTACCTGGGGCCGGCCATCCAGCTCACGCTGAACGTCGCAGGGGCCACACTCGAAAGCTACGCCCTGACATCGGCGGAGACGCAGTCGCTCCGCCCCGGCGACCAGGTGCAGGCCGGATGGGACGCGGCGGACGTGATCGTGATTCCGGGGCCGGCATGACCGCAACGTCGTCACGCCGGGCGCCCGAGCGGACGCCCTATCTGCTGAGCCTGCCGTTCCTGCTGTTCCTGTCGGCGTTCTTCGTGGTGCCGGTCGTCCAGATGATGCTCCTCAGCGTCATGCCCGAGGAGGGGGCCGGCTTCTCGTTCGACCTGTTCGGCTCGGTCGTCTCCGATCCCTACTATCACCGCGTGGCGATCCGCACGCTCCGGATCAGCCTCGCCACAACGATCGTCAGCCTGATCCTGGCCTTCCCCGTGGCGCTCTTCATGAGCCATGTGAGCCCGCGCTGGCAGACGGTGCTCGTCCTGATCATGGTCTCGCCGCTGCTGACGAGCGTCGTGGTCAGGACTCTGGCCTGGGTGGTGCTGCTTTCCCAGCGCGGCATCATCAACCAGATGCTCCAGGCGCTCGGCATGGAGCCGGTCCGGCTCATATATGTGGAGAGCGCCATTGTCATCGGCCTGACGCACGTCTTCTTCGGCTACATGGTCGTGCCGCTCATGACCTCCATCCGCCGCATCGACGGCAACCTCTATGCCGCCGCGGCGAACCTCGGCGCCAGCCGGTGGCGCCAGCACCTGGAGATCACGCTTCCCCTCTGCCTGCCGGGCGTACTGACCGGCAGCCTGCTCGTGTTCATCCTGAGCGCCAGCGCCTACGCCACGCCCTCCCTGCTCGGCGGTCTCCAGATCAGCATGCTCGCCGTCGAGGTCTACAATCAGGCGATCACCATGTTCGACTGGCCGGAGGCCGCCGTCATCTCGACGGTTCTCTTCATCATGATCGCCGCCGTCGTCGCGCTCTTCACGCGTGTCCTCGAGGGCGGCAAGCGCAAGGCGGTCTTTCAATGAATGCCGGGCGCCTCGAGAAGCTGGTGCTCGGCATCTGGACCGCTCTGGTCTCGATCTTCATCGTCGGGCCGCTTCTGGTCATGATCGCGATCTCGCTGACGGCGGAAGGCTACATCAGCCTGCCCTACAACGGCGTCAGCCTGCGCTGGTACGAGGACATGCTGCAGCAGAAGGTGTTTCTCGACGCGGCGCTGAACAGCCTCCTGCTGGCCGTGCAGGCGACGGGAACCGCCGTGGTCCTCGGCACGGCAGTCGCGATCGCGGTCACCCGCTACCGCTTTCCCGGGCGGGGCCTGATTCTGCTGCTCGCCGGAGCGCCGCTTTTCGTGCCGCTGGTGATGACCGGCCTCGCGGTGCTGATCTTCTTTTCCACGCTCGGCATCGGCGGACCCGCCTCGCGCCTCTACGTGGCCCACGTCGCGCTGACCGTCCCCTATATCGTGCGCATGGTGTCTGTCTCCACGGCCGGCTTCGACTGGAACCAGGAGCTTGCGGCGCGCAATCTCGGCGCCTCGCCGCTCCGCGCCTTCCTCGAGGTGACGCTTCCGCAGATCATGCCGGGCGTCATCGCAGGCGCGGCGTTCGCCTTCATCATCTCGTTCGACGATGTCGGCATGTCGATCTTCCTGACCGGCGCCGCCTACAAGACCCTTCCCGTCGAGCTCTTCGCCTATGCGGCGTTCGATCTGACGCCGATGATCGCCGCGGTGTCGGTGACGATGATCGTCTTCTCGGCGCTCTTCGTCCTGATCATCGAGCGGCTCTTCGGCGTGCAGCGCGTCCTAAGCGGCGACGCGCGCGGGCCGGGACAGACAACCCAGCCGGCTGCGGCCTGACCAGGAAAGAGCATGAATCAGATCGACCTCAATCAACGCGTCGCCATCATCACAGGAGGCTCGGGCGGGATCGGCATGGCGACGGCCCGCCGCTTTCGGGAGTCCGGCGCCACCGTGATCGTCTGGGACCGTAGCCGGGAACTCATCGACGAAGCCTGCCGCGCGGTGGGCGGCATCACCGGAACGGTCGTGGACGTGACGGACGAGGCCGACGTCAAGCGCGGCACGGACGAGGCCGCCGGCACGCACGGGCGCATCGACATCCTCGTCAACGCGGCGGGAGTCACGAACCCGAGGACGCTGGTGGTCGACTATCCATACGACCTGTGGAAACGCATGATCGACATCAACCTCAACGGCACGTTCCTCTGCTGCCGCGAGGTGGTGACGCACATGCAGCGCGCCAATTACGGCCGCATCGTCAATCTCGGATCGGTGTCGGGCAAGGAAGGGAATCCCTTCAGCTCGGGATACTCGGCCTCGAAGGCCGCGGTGCATTCGCTGACGAAATCGCTCGCCAAGGAGCTCGCCAGGACCGAGATACGCGTGAACGCCGTTGCGCCGGCGATCATCGCCACGCAGAATCTCTTCCATCGGCAGCCGGAGGAGATGCAGAAGCTCTGGGTCTCTCGCGTGCCTATGGGGCGGGCGGGGCGGCCGGAGGAGGTCGCGGCCATGATCGCCTGGCTCGCCTCGGAGGAGTGCTCGTTCTCAACAGGCGCGCTCTTCGATCTGTCGGGCGGCCGCGCGACGTATTGAGCTAAGCCGGCGTCGCGCCTATGGAATCGCCTTGTACACCGCAGTCTCGAAGCGCGCGAAGAGGTCCATGACTCTCGCGTCGGCAAACGGCAGGATCTGGGTGAGAAGCACGCCGCCCACGTCCCGCGCCGGGTCGATCCAGTAATAGGTGTTGCCGAGCCCGGCCCAGGCAAGGCTGCCGGCGCTCCTCCCGGTCGGCAGCGGCTCGAGGTTCACATGGAAGCCCAGTCCCCAGCAGGATCGTCTGCCTTGCATGAACGCGACCGGGTTGGACATGTCCGGCCTGACCGGCGAGAGCCGGCCGACGGCGAGTGAGCCCGTATGGTTCTCCGCCATGAGCCGGACGATGTCCGGCCTGAGGACCTCCGCGCCATCCGCCCGTCCGCCCCTGAGGATCATGCGGATGAAGGAGAGATAGTCCGCCGCCGTGGAAGAAAGGGCGCCGCCGCCGGGAATGAACTCCCCGTCCGGCGGAGGTTGGCGCGGCTCCGGCGTCAGCCCGCCCGTGGTGCCGCGCCGATGCACCTCGGCCAGCCTAGGCCGTTGCTCCTCACGGAGGCTCCAGGTCGTGTCGCGCATCCCGAGCGGCTCGAAGAGATTCGCCTGCATGTAAGCGTCCAGCCGCTGCCCGCTGGCACGCTCGATCGCCACGCCGGCCCATTCGTGACTGATCCCGTACTGCCAGGCGCTGCCCGGCTCGAACACGAGCGGCAGGTCGAGCGCGGCGCGCTTGCGCGTGGCGCTCGGCGGAATGCCAGCCTGCTTCACATAGGCCGCGATGCCTTCGTGCCAAACGTCTTCCGTGAACCCCGATGTGTGGGTCAGGAGATGCTTCAGCGTGACCGGCCGCCGCGCGGGGCGAAGGCGCGGTTTGCCCTCCCGATCGAAGCCCTCGAGGATGGAGCGGGTCCCTAGCTCCGCGACGACCGCGCCGATGGGCTCGTCCAGGGAAAGCTTGCCCTCGCCGACCAGCTGCATGGCGGCGACGGAGGTGATCGCCTTGGTCATGGAGGCGATCCAGAAAACGGAGTCGGGGCTCATCGGCGTCTCGCGGGAGAGAGACAGCCTGCCGGAGGCCTCGTGATAGATCGTGCCGCTTCCCGTGGTAGCGGCGGCGACGACACCCGGCGCGACGCCCGCCTTCACCGCGGCGTCCAAAAGCGCGTCGACCTGCGACCACTCACTCATGCGGACATGGACCCGACCCCCTGCAAGACCCTGAACCTAGCCGCTTCTCGCGGGCCGGTTAACTGCACCGGCCGAAAAGCACGTTCATGGCACCCGCAAGGGCATTTCCGCGATACTGGGGCCCGGCTTGCAGAAGAACACCGCTTCGCGGCCGCTGGAGGCTTACGATGAGAAAGCCGTTTCGCGTCGGCGTGGTCGGCGCAAACCCGAAGCGCGGATGGGGGACGGCCGCGCACCTGCCGGCGCTGAAGGCGATGGACGATTTCGAAGTGGCGGCGGTCTGCACCTCGCGGCAGGAGACGGCAGACGAGACGGCTCAGAAATTCGGCGTGCCGTCGGCCTACGGGAGCTGGCCGGCGATGCTCGCCGATGCGGACATCGACATCGTCGCAGTCTGCGTAAAGGTTCCGCACCACTACGAGATCGTCGCGGCGGCGATCGAGGCGGGCAAGCACGTTTTCTGCGAATGGCCGCTCGGGCTGACGACCGCCGAGGCCGAGGCCATGCGGGAGGCGGCGGAGGCGCGCGGCGTCCGGCACCTCGTCGGGCTGCAGGGCAGGGCGTCTCCGGTCCTCAGCGAGATCAAGAGCCTCGTCGCCGCCGGCGAGATCGGCGAGGTGATTTCTACCACCATGATCTCCTCACTCAACGTATGGGGCCCGCGGCTGCCCGCGTCGGAGGCCTACAGGACGCAGCTGGAAGGCGGCACCTCGGGGCTCACCGTCTCCGGCGGCCACTCGTTCGATTCTCTCTGCTACTGCCTCGGCGACTTCACGCAGGTCTCCGGCATCGTCACCACCCAGCACAAGAAGGTGGAGATCGTCGGCACCGGCGAGGTGCTCGACGTGACTACGCCCGACCAGGTGCTGGTCAGCGGCGTGCTTGAGAGCGGCGCGGTGGCCTCCGTTCACATAAAGGCCGATATGGCGAGCCCGACGGGCGTGCTGTTCGAGATCAACGGCACCGAGGGCGACATCGTCGCCGCCTCCCGCAAGCCGGTGGGCATCGCTCCCGTCGGAATCCAGCGCGCCGACCTCACGCTCCAGATCGCGCGCGGTCGCAAGAAGGAGCTCGTCGACGCGCCGGTCTCCAAGGCTCATACGCAAGCTCCGTCCGTACCGGAGGGGCCGCCCTTCTTCACGGCGCAGCTCTATGCGCGGCTGAGCGAGAGCCTGACGAACGCCACGCCGGTCTCGCCGGACTTCTCCGATGCGGTCCGCTGCCACCGGCTGCTCGATGCCATACAGCGGGCATCCGATACGGGCGAGACGCAGACGCTGTAGCGGGAGCCTCCTTAACCCGAGTCCTCGGATGAGCCCGCGACGCGCCGGCGGGCGGCGAGCCATGCGCGGATCTCGGGCCCGTGCTCGTCGAGCGTCGGCGGCGCGGTCATTGCCTCGCCGCTGCGGCGGCGGTCGAACGACACCGGGTTCGCGATCGTGCGCACCGGACCTTCGACCGGGTGGACGACCTCGCGCTCGATGCCGAGATGCTTCGCGTGAGGGTCGTCGAGGACCTCCTGGAGATTGAGCACCGGAGCATGCGGCACGTCCGCCTCTGCCAGCCGGCGCACCCATTCGTCCCGCGGCCGCGTCAGGAATGTCGGCCGCAGCGCCTGCTCGAGGGCCTTGTAGTTCTGCACGCGGTCCATGCGTCCGGCGAAGCGGGGATCGTCGGCGAGCTCGGGCCGCTCGAGCGCGGCGAGAAGCCCCTCCCAGAACTTCGCCGGCGAGGAGAGGTGGATGGCGAGCACCTTTCCGTCCGCGCAGCCGAAGGCGAAGGACTGCGAGGTCCGCGCCCGGTCCTGCGGCTCCGGCAGGATGCCGCGCACGAAGTAATGCTGGAAGGGCTCGCTGGCGAAGTGCGCCATCGCCGCCATCATCGACACTTCGACGAGGTGCCCGTGGCCGGAGCGCTCCCTTTCCAGAAGCGCTCCCAGAATGCCGTACGCCGCGTAGAGCCCGGTCGCCGCGTCGGCGGCTGCGGGTCCTTTGATCGTCCCCTCCTGCGGCGAGAGGAAGAGGCTGAGATATCCCGACGCGCCCTGCGCGACAGTGTCGTAGGCGGGGCGCTGCGCATAGGGGCCGTCCGGGCCGAAGCCCGTGATGGAGCAATAGACGAGGCGCGGATTGATGGCGCTAGCCGTCGCGTAGTCGAAGCCGAGCCGCGCCATGACGCCGGGACGGTAGTTCTCCACCAGCACGTCGCACTCCGCGATGAGCTGGCGCATGACGTCGCGGTCTGCGGCGCTCTTGAGGTCGATGACGATGCTCTTCTTGTTGCGGTTGAAGGCCTGGAACTGCGGGCCGTAGAGGCCCTGCTCGAAGCTGCGGAACGGATCGCCGATGCCGGGCCGCTCCACCTTGATGACCTCCGCTCCGAAGTCCGCCAGCAGCGCCGACGTATAGGGGCCGGTGATGAAGCTGCCGTAGTCGATGACGCGGCAGCCGGCGAGCATCCCCGTCACGTGCGCGCGCCCCTATCCGACCAGCCGCCCGCCGTCGACCGGCAGGATGATTCCGGTCACGAACTCGGCTTCGTCAGACGCCAGGTAGACGGCGGCCGAGGCGATGTCGGACGGGCGGGAGAGCCTGCCGAGCGGCATGGTCTCGACGAGCCTGTCATATGCGGCGTCGGCGGCGTCCTTGCCGCCGTACATCGCGTCGAACATCGGCGTCCGTCCCACTCCGGGAGCGATCGCGTTCACGCGGATGCGGTCGGGCGCGAGCTCCGCGGCCATCGATTGCGTGATCGAGATCACGGCGGCCTTGGTGGCGTTGTACCAGGTCATGCCCGGCCGCGGCCGGATCGCCGTCACCGAGGCGATGTTGATGACGTTGCCGCCGCCCCGCTGCCTGATCACCGGCAAAGCGTGCACGGCCATGTGGTAGAGGCTCTTGACGTTGACGTTGAGGAGGCGGTCGAGCTCCTCCGGCGGCGTCTTGGCGATGCGTCTCGGCGTCTGCGTGATGGCGGCATTGTTGATCAGCGTATCGAAGCGGCCGAGCCGCGCGACGACGTCCTCCACCATCGCCTGCACCGAAGCGCCGTCGGCGACGTCGGAGGCGCATGCGATGCCGCTGTCGCCGAGGTCCCTGGCGACCGCCTTCGCCGCCTCCGCGTCGATGTCGACGCACGCCACCCGCGCGCCTTCGGCGACGAAGCGGCGCGCCATCTCGGCCCCGAATCCCGACCCCGCTCCGGTGATCAGCGCGGTCTTCCCTTGAAGTCGCATTCCGGTTTTCTCCGTCCCCGATCAGGCCGGCCCGAGGCCCGTCTCGCAGGAGCGGACGAACGCGGGCACGTTGACCGGCGCGCCGGTCGTCTGGCTTTCGATGGCGGCGAAGATCATTGCCGAGGCGTAGAGGTTCTCCGCCACCTCGGTTTCGAGCGGCGCGCCGCCGGCGCGCCATTCGGCGAATCGCTCGATCAGCCAGGTGTTGAGCCATTTCGGCTGGTCGAGCAGCGCGATCTTCTGGCCCTGCCCGGGGCGATGCTGCTGCCGCCAGATGTCCTGACGCATGAACACCTCAAGCTCACGGTGGCTCAGGATGGCAGTGCCCAGTTCCCCGTCGACGCGGATGTACTCCTTGTAGAACGTGTTGAGGCCGACCGCGTTGGACACCGATCCCTCGTAAACGGCGCGCACCCGGTTCTCGAACAGGAGCGAGACGATCGCGTCCGTGTCGCCCGCATACTCCGCCCAGGGCGGCCGCCAGGTCATCGCCGACACGGTCTCGCACCGCGCGCCGGCGAGGTCGGCGATGATATCGAGATGGTGGATGGCGCCCTCGACGAGCAGCGGATCGGCCATCTCGTGCCGGAACAGCGCGCTCCACGCCATGTGCTGGCGCATGTCCCCCTGGAAACGCATGCCGATTGCGTTGATCCGGCCGAGGATCCCGGACCGCACGATCCGCCGCAGCGTCGTCTTGTCCTGATCGAAGCGATGGCTCATCGTCACGGCCATCTTGCGGCCCGCCGCCTTGATCTTGCGCGCCAGCCTGAGCGTTGCCGCCATCGTGTCGGCGATGGGCTTCTCGCAGAGGATATCGAGCCCGTGGCGGATCGCCGCGTCGATGACCGCTTCATGGTGCGCCGGGGTCACCGCGACGGTGCAGAAGTCCGCCGGCACGGCCGCAAACGCCTCCGACGCATCGGTGAAGCACCGCTCGGGCGGCAGGCCGAGGACCGTTCGGCCGAAGTCGAGGTTCTCCCGGTTGAGGTCCACCAGCGCCACGACGTCGATCGTGCCGTCATCCACGTTCGCCTTGAGGAAATCCCGGCACCAGCGTTTTCCGAAAGTGCCGATGCCGGCATGTATGACGCGTTGGGCCATGAGATCGGGCAGGTGGGCTGTCGTCCGGGGCTGGTCTGTCCGATCATCCTATAGCGCCGCCCAGGCGACCGTTACCTCCCGAAATGCAAAAGACGATGTCGGCCTGCGAAACGCAGGTCTGGGGCTCTGCACGCCATTTTCACTCCCCTGATAATTGCTTCTCGCCTCGTGCGCCTTATCGCGGCCGGAGACGGCTGCTAGTGAGGCGCGCAGCACTTCCGGTGGTCCCGCGGGAAACCGCCTGCCGAACAGGAAGGACGAACGAATGGACCTCGATCAGTTCCGGGTTGAGATCGCCGACCACGTTGCGACGGTGACGTTCGACCGGCCTCCGGTCAACGCGCAGAACAGACGGTCGCGCGAGGAGCTGACCTGGGTCTTCGACACGCTGAGCGACGATGACAACGTCCGCGCCGTCATCCTCACGGGCGCCGGCAAGGTGTTTTCCGCCGGTGCGGACATCAAGGAGCGCGTCGGGATCCAGGCGCAGGCCGGCGACTACATCCGCCACAACCGCCTGACGCGCGAGAGCTTCTACTCGATCACGGACTGCGCCAAGCCAGTGATCGGGGCGATCAACGGCCCGGCGATCGGCGCCGGCTACGCGGTCATGGCGTGCTGCGACATCCTGCTCGCTTCGGAGACCGCCTACATCCAGATGCCGGAGATCGACCGCGGCCTCGCCGGCGGAGCAAAGTTTCTCCAGCTCCTCCCCCGGTCGAAGGCCCGCCTCATGTTCTTCACGGGATGGAAGGTCTCCGCCGAGGAGCTCCATCGAATCGGGGTCATCGAGGCCTGCGTGCCGCAGGACGCACTCATGGAGAAGGCGATGGAGATCGCCCGCGAAATCGCGTCCAAGAGCCCGATCGCGGTAACGAAGGCGAAGCGCTCCTTCAACGCAGTGGAGGAGATGCCGCACCGCGACGGCTACCGGTTCGAGCAGGGCGTGACCGTGGAGCTGTCGCGCACGGAAGATACCCGCGAGGCGCAGCAGGCCTTCCTGGAGAAGCGCAAGCCACAGTTCACCGGACGCTGACTCGCGCCGGCGCGAACGGCGCCGGTCAGGCGGGCGCCTTGCGGCGGCTCGCCCGGCGCAGAGGCGCAGGCGGCGGCGCCGTGGACTCGCGAAAGACCACCTCGCCCTCGATCTCGATTTTCTCCGGCCGGTCGCGCGCGCCGTTCATCCTTCTTATGAGGAGCTCCCAGGCGGTCCGCGCGATCGCCTCGATCGGCTGGCGCACGACCGAGAGGCGCGGCGTGACGAGGTCGGCCCAGTCCGGCGCGCCGAAGGCAAGCACGGACACGTCCTGCGGACAGCGCACCTTCAGCGTCTGGACGGCCCGGACGATCCATGACGCCAAAATGCTGTTGCTGACGATGACGGCTGTCGGAGGCCGGTCGCCCGTCAGCTCCTGGCGCATCTGCTCGAGGAAGCCGGCTTCGTCCGGGGCGCAAGTCAGCACGCGGTGCTCCACCGGCGCGCCGGAGCGGCGGACGGCATGCTTGAGCCCCTCTATCCGCTGCACGGTAACGCTGAGGCGGCGTTGCTGCACGCAGAAGAGGATCCGCCGGTGCCCGAGCGCAATCAGTCCCCGCGCCGCCTCCCGCATCGCCTTGCGGTTGGCGAAGATCACCTGGTCGAAGGGATAGTCGCCGGCCGGCCGGTCGACGACGACGAGCGGCACACCGGACTTCGTGATCATCTCGTAAGAAGCGTCCGGCTTTAGGCTGGGCACGAGCAGCAGGCCCCCGACACGGTAGCGCAGCAGCTCTTCGATGCGCTCCTTCTCGCGCGCCGGGTCCTGGTGCGTGAGCACCTGCATGACCGCGAAGCCGCGGCTCGAGGCCACCTCCTCGAAGGCATCGACCAGGGCGGAGAAGTAGGAGGTCGACGTCAGTGGCACGCAGAGACCGACAACCGGAGAGGACTTTCGGCGCAGGCCCTGGGCCAGCATGTTCTGCTTGAATCCAAGCTCCTCGATCGCCTTCAACACCCGCTGCCGGCGCACGTCGCTGACCTTCCGCCCGCCGTTCAGGACGTTGGAGACGGTTCCTACCGACACGCGCGCCAGGTTGGCGACGTCGATGATCGTGGCGGCCTTTTTTCCCTGCATCCGAGCCCAGCTCTTTCCCCTCCTCGCTGATACCACAACCGCTCAGATTGTGCCTGCGTCCGATTGGTCCCGCACAGCATGCTCGTGCCGCATCCCGCGGCAGCCGTCTTGAAACCTTTCATTGCCTTGCTATGGTCGCGGCGGACAGGTGGGGAGCCGTCCTGCGACGGGGGAGCCGGATGTCGCTGCGGGACAAGACCGTCAGTCTCCAGGAGGCGGTAGGAAAATGCATCAGTGACGGCGACGTGGTGTTCGTCGGCGGTTTCGGGCAATGCATTCCCTTCGCGGCCGCGCACGAGATCGTCCGTCAGAAGAAGACCGGCCTGACGCTTTGCCGGTCCGGCGCCGACATCCTCTTCGACCTTCTGATCGCGGCGGGGGCGGTGAGGAAGGTCGTGTTCGGCTACCTGGGCAATCCGGGGATCGGCCTCGCCCATGCCTTCCGGCGGGCGGCCGGGTCCGGGTCGCTGGAGGTGGAGGACTGGACGAACTTCGCCATGGTGCTCCGCTTCCATGCAGGCGCTCTCGGGGTCCCATTCCTGCCCACCGCGACGCTGGTCGGGGGCGGCATTCCGGAGGCGGCGGGCGTCCGCACTGTCGTGTGCCCCTACAGCGGCGAGACGCTGAGCGCCGTTCCGGCGCTCAATCCCGACGTCGCGATCGTGCATGCGCAGCGGGCGGATGCGGACGGCAACGTTCAGATCGAGGGCCTGACCGGCGACACGGTGGAAGGCGCGTTGGCCAGCGCCCGCATCATCGTGACGGTCGAGGAGATCGTGCCGCCACAGCGGATACGCCAGGCCCCGGACCGCACCGTCCTCCCGGCGTTTCGGGTCGACGCGGTCTGCGAGGTGCCGTGGGGCGCCTATCCGTCCTACGTGGAAGGATATTACGGGCGCGACGACGCCGCCTATGCGGACTGGGACACGCTGTCCCGCAATGCCGAAGAGCTGGAGCATTGGATCGAAAAGACGATCCGTGGCGCCCGCGACTTCGCCGGCTTCATCGAGTCAATCGGCAAGGACCGCCTGGCGGCCCTCAGATCGCAACGCGATCCGAGGAGCGCGCATGCCGGCGCTGTCTGAGGCCGCGCGCTTCGTGGCGCTGGCGGCACGCGAGATCGCCGACCGCCAGGTGCTGTTCGTGGGTATCGGCGTGCCGTCGCTTGCGGCGATCGCGGCGAAGCGGTTTCACGCTCCCAACAGCGTGCTGATCTACGAATCCGGCGCCGTCGACGCCATGCCGCCGGTTCCGCCGCTCTCCACCGGCAG
>CAZMJQ010000077.1:0-4135 GCA_964566475.1 uncultured Propylenella sp.
GGGCTACGTGGCCTCGTGCGTGGCGCGCCCCCTTACGCCGCCCTTCGCGTCTCCTCCTCGTCGCGCGCCTTGGCCGAGTAGAAGCTGGCGTTCTGCTCGCCGGCCAGCGCCTCGCGCGTGAACTTGATCAGATGATGCGCCATGAAGGCCATGCCGAGCGCCCCCTCGATCTGCCCGCGCCGCGCCGCATAGAGGAAAGCGCGCCAGAACTCGCGGCGGTAGTCGGCGCGGATGCCGAGCTCGACGATGGAATTGACGAGGAGCGTCAGCCCGCGCTTCAGATTCGCCGCCTTCAGCCTGCCCTTCGCCGTCGGCGGCTGGAACTTGTGCACCCAGGTGGCGTCGACCTGATGCTTGAAGCGGGCGAACACGCGCTCCGGCGTATAGGCGTAGGCGATGGCGCGCCGCCACGACTCGATCACCTCGTCGTAGGGCCGCAGAAAGCGCACGTTCGATTCCAGCGACGGGTCGTCGACGATGCGGTTGTCGCGCTTCAGCCGCTCGTAGAGCGGCGTCTTCGGCAGCGCCTGCAGGAGGTTGATGGTGAGCATCGGGATCTGCGAGCGCTCGATGAACTCCACCAGCCGGTCCACGGTCTGATCGGTGTCGGTGTCGAGGCCGAGGATGATGCCCGAAGTGACCTCCAGACCGTAGGAGTTCAGCGTGGCGATCGACTCGTACATGGGAAGCGAGGCGTTGTGCTCCTTCTTCATGTGAACGAGCGCGTCGAGCTCCGGCGTCTCGATCCCCACGAAGATGCCGGTGAAGCCGGCCTCGCGCATCAGCGCCAGGACGTCGGTCTGCTTGGCGATGTTGAGCGTCGCCTCGCAGGCGAAGCCGAGCGGGTAGCCGTTCCTCCTTTGCCACGCGATGAGATGCGGCAGCATCTCCCGCGTCGCCTTCTTGTTGCCGATGAAGTTGTCGTCGACGAAGTAGATGACGGACGGATGGCCGGGCAGCGCGACGATGGCGTCGAGCTCGGTGGTGAGCTGCTCCGGCGTCTTTAGCCGCGGCTGCCGTCCGTAGAGCGCCGGGATATCGCAGAACTCGCAGCGATAGGGGCAGCCCGACGAGAACTGGAAGGTGCCGATCAGATATTCCGCCATCGCCGACTTGGCGTAGGCCGGCGTCGGGAAATCGGAGAGCGGCAGCCGCTCCTCGGTCTTCAGCTGGACCTGCCGCGCCGGCGGCGCGACGCTTGCGTCCAGAATCTCGATCAGCCGGTCGGTGGCGTCGCCGAGCTCGCCGACATGCAGGTAGTCGAACTCCGGGTACATTTCCGGGGCGCCGGAGACAGACGGCCCGCCGAGCACGGTTGTCTTGCCGGCGCTCTCCGCCCTGGCGCGGATGTCGTTGATCTGCCGCTGCTGGATGTGCATGCCCGATACGAAGACGAAGTCCGCCCAGGCGAAATCGGCCGGCGTCGCCGGCGCGACGTTCTCGTCGACGAAGCGGAAGTCCCATTCCTCAGGCAGGTAGGCGGCGATGACCAACAGCCCTTGCGGCGGCATGAAGGCGGTGACGCCCATCAGCTTGTAGGCATGGGCGAAGGTCCCGAAAGCGGGCGTATAGGCGGGAAAGACGCAGAGCGCGCGCCGCCTGTTCTCGACAGTTCCCGGGTATCGCATGAACGCCCCTGATGCTCGCTGCTAATCCCCGCGCCGCGCCAGGTTTCGCAAAGATTCCACCGGGGATTCTTTCACAAAACCATCGACTTGGCGAGTCGCCGCGAAAGGCTCGCCGAAAGCGGCTCAGAAGAGCGCGCCTCCGGTCATCACGGCCAGCACCAGGAAGATGACGACGACGATGAGGCCGAGGAAGAAGAGAGCGAACAGAATCTTGGAGATCGTCGCCGCGCCGCGCGCGATCGGCGTCAGCCCGAGGGCTCCGGCAACCAACGCTATGACGAGGAAGATCAATGCCCATTTGAGCATGAGGTCGCTCCAGCCGCCCGCCTATCGACAGAGAACGGCGTCGGGCAGCAACGGTTCCCCGCCTCGAGCAGTCCCGGACCGCGCCGCGCCCGGTTGAAAACCGTGACTAGGGGATAGCGCTCGCGACGCACCGAATTTGCGCGGCGCGGCTTGGCTGGAGAATACCGGCTTTTGTCCGGCGCCGCGCGTTAGCCTATTGTCGCGGTCCGAAAGGGCGGCGCGAAGGCCGCCGCATTGAAGGAGTACCGCGATGCCAATGCAGACTCTCGTCATCGGCGACGATGCGCCGGACTTCGAGGCGGACACCACGGAAGGGAAGATCCGCTTCCATGAGTGGCTGGGCGATTCGTGGGGCGTGCTTTTCTCGCATCCGAAGGACTTCACCCCGGTGTGCACCACCGAGCTCGGGTATATGGCGCGCATCAAGCCGGAATTCGACAAGCGCAACGTCAAGATCGTCGGCCTCAGCGTCGATCCCGTCGATTCGCACAAGGGATGGGCGAAGGATATCGAGGAGACCCAGGGCACAGCGCCCAACTATCCGATGATCGGCGATCCGGAGCTGAAGATCGCCAAGCTCTACGGGATGCTTCCGGCGGCCACGGGGACGACCTCGGAAGGCCGTACGCCGGCGGACAACCAAACCGTCAGGAACGTCTACGTCGTCGGGCCCGACAAGAAGATCAAGCTCGTCATCTCCTATCCGATGACCACCGGCCGCAATTTCGACGAGGTGCTGCGGGTGATCGACTCGCTCCAGCTCACCGCCAAGCACAAGGTGGCGACGCCGGCGAACTGGAAGCACGGCGAGGAGGTCATCATCGCCGGATCGGTGTCGAACGACGACGCCAAGAAGATCTGGCCCTCCGGGTGGAAGGAGCCGAAGCCCTATATCCGCATCGTCCCGCAGCCGCAGGGCTAAGGCCGCCGCGAAACACGCCCGGCGACCGTGCGCTCCGAGCGTCGCGGTCGGACGCGGTTAACTTTGCTTTTACGATTCGGCGAGTTTTTGAAGGCAACTTAAGCGAAACCGCGTCCGCCTAAGCTTTTCTTCGGCGCGATCTGGCATGGATTGGGGCGGAAACAAAGCCATGCGTGGTCTCCTGTTCGCCTCGGCCGTCATCGTCCTTGTCGCCGTCTCGGCGCCGAGCTTCATAACGCGCTATGTGGAGGAGCCGCGTACGCGCGCGCCGGGTCGCGAGGCCGTTGCGCGCGAGCCGGACGAGCCTGCGCGCGCGTCCGTTCGCCAGGTTGAGTTCAAGGCCGCCCGCGACGGGCACTTCTACATCGATGCAGAGATCAACTTTCGTCATGTCCGCCTTGTGGTCGATACCGGCGCGACCGTCGTTGCCTTGCGTGAATCCGACGCGGCGGAGGCCGGTGTCCGCATGCGTCCCGGCGACTATCTCCATCCGGTTCAGACGGCGAACGGGACGACGAAGGCCGCCGAGACCATGCTCGAGAGCGTCATGGTCGCCGACATTGAGGTGCGCAACGTCCGGGCGCTGGTGCTGCGCGACGATCAGCTTTCGGTAAGCCTGCTCGGGGGCTCGTTTTTGAACGGTCTGCAGCGCTTCGAGGTTGCCGAGGGAACCTTGATCTTTGAGAATTAGGCGGGGTGGGGCATAAGTGGCGACTCATCGCGAGGCCACATGTTTCCCACTCCCCAGCCGTCTCTGAAGCCCAACACATACGCCTACGAATCGGAGCCGATGGTCAAGGCCACGGGCTTCCGGGAGTACGACGCGCGCTGGCTGTTCGAGAAGGAAATCAACCTGATGGGCGTGCAGGCGCTAGGCCTCGGGCTGGGCACGCTGCTGCACGAGCTCGGGGTGAAGCCGGAGATCGTAATCGGCCACGACTTCCGCTCCTATTCCGCCTCCATCAAGCTGGCGCTGGCCACCGGCCTGATGGCGTCCGGGGTGAAGGTCCACGACATCGGGCTCGCGGTGACGCCCATGGCCTATTTCGCGCAGTTCGATCTCGACGTTCCGGCCGTCGCCATGGTCACCGCCTCGCACAACGAGAACGGTTGGACGGGCGTGAAGATGGGAGCCGGCCGGCCCCTTACCTTCGGGCCGGACGAAGTAAGCCGCCTGCGCGATATCGTGCTCGCCGGCAAGTTCGACATGCGAGGCGGCGGTGCCTACCGTTTTGTTGAAGGATTCGCCGACCGCTACGTCGCCGACCTGACGGACCGC
>CAZMJQ010000078.1:0-2569 GCA_964566475.1 uncultured Propylenella sp.
GGAAATCCCCGGAAACCAGCCGATGCAGGGCCGTCTCGTGCGCATCGTTGCCCTCCACGCGGAAACCCACTGGCCCGATCTCTGGGCCGCGTTCGGCAGCGGCCGCGGGCCGGACGTGTGGACCTACATGTCGATCGGCCCACTGCCGGACGAAGCGTCGTTCGAAGCGGGGATTCGCTGGATCGAGGACCGCAGTCCGGAATGGGTACCTTTCGCCATCCTCGACGCGGCGACCGGCCGCGCGATGGGCACGGCGAGCTACATGCGCATCGACGGGGCGAACGGCTCCGCCGAAGTGGGCTCCATCGCCTACGGCGAGGGGCTGAAGCGCCAGCCCGCCGGAACCGAGGCCATGCTCTTGATGGCGCGGCGGATATTCGAGGAGCTCGGCTATCGGCGCTACGAGTGGAAGTGCGACGCCGACAACCTGCCGTCGCGGCAGGCGGCGCTGCGCTTCGGGTTCGCCTACGAGGGCACGTTCCGCCAGCACATGGTGGTGAAAGGCCGGAACCGCGACACGGCATGGTTCTCCATCACCGACCGCGAGTGGCCGAGGATCGCCGCTGCGATGGAGCGCTGGCTTGCCGCAGGCAATTTCGACGCAGCCGGGCGGCAGAAGCGGTCCTTGCGGGATATGCTCGCGGAAGCCTGAGCGGAGGGGCCGATGCCCGCCGAGCGTCCCGTCGAGGTCTACTACAACAGCGCCTGCCCGGTCTGCGATTCCGGCGTCAGGAACCAGCGCAAGGCGATGGAAGGCGGAGCATCCGACGACCCCGCCTGGACAGACATGACGGCCGCTCCCGATGCGCTCCAGTCGGACGACCTCACGCTCGACCATGTCCGCCGCCACATCTACGCGCGCGACGACAAGGGCCGGTTGCACCGCGGTGCGGATGCTTTCGCGCTGCTCTGGAAGGCCACTCCCGGCCGCCGCTGGCTCGGCCGCCTCATTTCACTGCCGCTCATTCGCCCGGCGGCGCGGGTGCTCTATGACTGGTTCGCCGATCGCCTCTACGCCTGGAATCGGAGGCACGGCCGCTGGTAGACGCCGCGAGACTGAGAGGCGAAGCATTCCGCAGCATCGGCACGACACGGACCACGCGCAGGGCGGCCATAGCCGCGCCGGTCACAGCCACGCGCCTGAGGTCTCCGGAGGCAACAAGCGCCGCGTGCCGATCGCGGCGGTTCTTACTACGGGCTTCATGATCGCCGAGGCCGTCGGCGGGCTTCTGACCGGCTCGCTGGCGGCAGGCAGCAGATGGCGACGCTGCATGCGCGCCTTGCGAAGAATGCCGATGCGGAACGCGCGATCGGTGCGATAAAGGAGCGCCTGAGGAGTGTGCACGGCATCCATCACGCCACCGTCGAGGTGGAGACGGACGGCGCCTGCCGGGACGACATGAGCCAGAGGAGATGGCATGGGACGGCTTGACGGGAAACGCGCATTTCTGACCGCCGCGGGGCAGGGAATCGGGCGCGCCACGGCGGAAGCGTTCGCGCGCGAGGGCGCGGAGGTGGTCGCCACGGACGTCGACCGCGGCAAGCTCGAAGGACTTGAGCAGACCGGCGCGGCGCGGCTGGAGGCGCTGAACGTGCTTGATACCGAAGCGGTGGAAAAGCTCGCCACCTCGGTCGGCCCGGTCGACGTTCTCTTCAACTGCGCCGGCTATGTGCATCACGGCTCGGTGCTCGAATGCTCCGAAAAGGACTGGGACTTCTCCTTCGACCTCAACGTCAAGTCCATGCACCGCACGATCCGCGCCTTCCTCCCCGGCATGCTGGCGCGGGCGGAGGAGCGGGGCAGATCCGGCTCCATCGTCAATATTTCCTCCGGCGCCTCCTCGGTGCGCGGCATCCCCAACCGCTACGCCTACGGGGCGAGCAAGGCGGCGGTTATCGGCCTCACGAAGTCGGTCGCGGCCGACTTCATCCGCCGCGGCGTCCGCTGCAACGCCATTTGCCCCGGCACCGTACGCTCGCCCTCGTGGGAAACGCGCGTGGAGGAGCTCGGCAAGAAGATCGGAAGCTACGACGAGGCGCTGGAGATGTTCGTCTCGCGCCAGCCCATGGGCCGGGTCGGCGAGGCGGAGGAGATCGCGGCGCTCGCGGTCTACCTCGCCGGCGACGAGAGCGCCTTCACGACCGGCACGGTGATGCTGGCCGACGGCGGGTTCAGCCTCTAGCATGGATTGGATCAGGCGGCACGAGGCGCCCATCGCCGCGGCCATCATCATGGTCGCCGTGGTGGCGGGCTGGCTCGCGATGCCGAGCCTCATGCGGATGGTGAGCGGCGGCGGCCCGCTGGTCGGCGTCGCAGTGGCGATCGCCTTTATTCTCGCCTTCTTCGCGGTGCTGTGGCTGAGGGCAAGGCGCCAGAGGCGCTTCGGGGAGGACTGACGATGCATATTCTGATCACCGGCGCGGCGGGCATGATCGGCCGCAGGATCGCCGAGCGGCTCCTGAAGGAGGGCCGCATCGGCAGGATGGAGATCACCAAGCTCACGCTGCACGACATCGTGCCGCCGGACCTGCAGCCGACCGAGGGCACGTCCATCCGCCCGATCGTCGG
>CAZMJQ010000079.1:0-2880 GCA_964566475.1 uncultured Propylenella sp.
CGAGGAGGTGACCGGCATCGATATCGTCAAGGCGCAGATTCACGTCATCGAGGGTAAAAAAATCGGCGAGCCGGACTCCGGCGTGCCGCGGCAGGAGGAGATCTGGCTGAACGGCCACGCGCTCCAGTGCCGCATCACGACAGAGGACCCGGAGCAGAACTTCATCCCCGACTACGGGCGCATCACCGCCTATCGCGGCGCCACCGGCTTCGGCATCCGCCTCGACGGCGGCACCGCCTATTCCGGCGCGGTCATCACGCGCTTCTACGACGCGCTGCTGGAGAAGGTGACGGCGTGGGCCCCATCGCCTGAGGAATCCATCGCGCGCATGGACCGTGCGCTGCGCGAGTTCCGCATCCGCGGCGTGGCGACCAACCTTGCCTTCCTGGAGAACGTGATCGGGCATCCGAGCTTCAGGGATGCGAGCTATACGACGCGCTTCATCGACGAGACGCCGTCGCTGACGGAGGCCGTGCGACGGCGCGACCGCGCGACGAAGCTCCTCAACTACATCGCCGACGTGACGGTGAACGGCCATCCGGAGACGCGCAGCCGACCCCTCCCCGACCCCGAGGCGCCGAAGCCGGTCGTGCCGCTCTTCGACAGGGAGCCGGCCGATGGCGCCAGGCAGCGGCTCGAGCGCGACGGGCCGGAGGCCTTCGCCCGCTGGATGCGCAAGGAGAGCCGCACCTTCGTCACCGACACCACGATGCGCGACGCGCACCAGTCGCTGCTCGCCACGCGCATGCGCACGCACGACATCACGGCGATCGCACCGGCCTATGCCCGGGCACTGCCCGAATTGCTGTCGCTCGAATGCTGGGGCGGCGCGACGTTCGACGTCGCCATGCGCTTCCTCACCGAGGACCCGTGGGAGCGGCTCGCCGGCATCCGCGAGCGGGTGCCGAACATCCTGCTGCAAGTGCTCTTACGCGGCGCCAACGGCGTGGGCTACGCCAACTATCCAGACAACGCGGTGCGGTTCTTCGTGCAGCAATCCGCGGAGGCGGGGATCGATCTCTTCCGCGTGTTCGACTGCCTCAACTGGGTGGAGCAGATGCGCGTCACCATGGACGCGGTGCTGGAGTCGGGCAAGCTGCTCGAGGCGGCGATCTGCTATACGGGCGACCTGCTCGACCCGGCGCGCGCCAAATACGACCTCGGCTACTATGTCGGTCTGGCGCGCGAGCTGGAAGCGGCGGGCGCGCACATCATCGCGGTCAAGGACATGGGCGGGCTGATGAAGCCGGCCGCGGCGCGGGTGCTCTTCAAGGCGCTCAGGGACGAGATCGCCGCGCCGATCCACTTCCACACGCACGACACGTCGGGGCTTTCCGCCGCAACGGTGCTCGCCACGGTGGAAGCCGGGGCCGACGCGGTCGACGCGGCGATGGACTCGCTTTCGGGCCTTACATCGCAGCCCTGCCTCGGCTCGCTGGTCGCGGCGCTCGACCAGACCGAGCGCCCGACCGGGCTCGACCTGGAATCGATCCGGCGCATCTCGCTCTACTGGGAGGCCGTGCGCTACCAGTACGCCGCCTTCGAGAGCGACCTGCGCGCCGGCGCCTCGGAAGTCTATCTGCACGAGATGCCGGGCGGGCAGTTCACCAACCTCAAGGAGCAGGCGCGCTCGCTCGGCCTGGAGAGCCGCTGGCACGACGTGGCGCGCGCCTACGCCGAGGCGAACCAGATGTTCGGCGACATCATCAAGGTGACGCCCTCCTCGAAGGTCGTGGGCGACATGGCGCTGATGATGGTGACGCAGGAGCTGACGGCCGCAGACGTGCTCGACCCGGGCCGCGACATCGCGTTTCCCGAATCCGTTACGATGATGATGAAGGGGGAGCTCGGCCAGCCGCCCGGAGGCTGGCCCGAGGCGATCCAGAAGAAGGTGCTGAAGGGCGCGGAGCCGATCACCGTGCGGCCCGGATCGCTCATTCCGCCAGCCGATCTCGACGCGGAGCGCGCGGCGCTTGCGGAGAAGATCGAGCACGCGCCAAGCGACCGCGAGCTTGCGTCCTACCTCATGTATCCGAAGGTGTTCGTCGATTTCGCCGCCGCGCAGGAGAGTTACGGACCGGCCGAGGCGCTGCCGACGCCGACCTATTTCTACGGGCTTGCCGCGGGCGAGGAGATACCCGTCGAGCTGGAGCGCGGCAAGACGATGATCATCCGCTGCCAGGCGATCGGCGAGACGGACGACCAGGGCATGGCCCGCGTGTTCTTCGAGCTGAACGGCCAGCCGCGCATCGCGCGCGTGCCCGACCGCGCGCACGGCGCCAGCGCCGCGCAGCAGCGGCCCAAGGCCGAGCCCGGCAATCCTGCGCATGTCGCCGCGCCCATGCCGGGCGTGATCTCGGGCGTTACGGTCGAGGCGGGACAGGACATCCGCGCAGGCGACGTGCTCGTCTCCATCGAGGCGATGAAGATGGAAACGGCGATCCACGCCGACCGGGACGGCAAGGTCGCGGAAGTGCTGGTCAAGACCGGAGACCAGATCGACGCGAAGGACCTTTTGGTGCGGTTCGAGGCGTAGGCCGCTCGTTTCGAAGCCTCCTGTTCCGCCCCGTGCATCCGCCGGCTTGCAAGAAGCGCGCGCCCGCCGCTATGACGGGGCCACATGACGGGCGGCACGATGATCATCGACATCCACGGGCATTACACGACCGAGCCGCCGGTGCTTCAGCAATTCCGCGACCAGCAGCTCGCCGGGCTCGCCGATCCGCGGCGGCGGCCGGCCTCGACCGACCTCGGGATATCGGACGACGAGCTGAAGGAGAGCGTGGCGCCGCAGCTGAAGCTGCAGACGGAGCGCGGCAGCGACTTGACGCTGTTCTCGCCGCGCGCCTCCGGGATGGGGCACCACATCGGGACGGAGGA
>CAZMJQ010000080.1:0-3425 GCA_964566475.1 uncultured Propylenella sp.
CGTAGTGCCCACGAGCTGCGAACGCTTCCGGGATCATCAGCGCGCTCTCCGCCGCGCTTGCCCGGATGTGAGAGGGGCGGAATGTCATCTCCTTCGGAAAGCCGTCCTCGAACTTCTGCGGCACTGATGCCGGGCCGAAGATTTTCCGGGTCAGGACGGGCCACATGAGCCGGGCGAGCAAGGGCGAAAGAGTGTACCGGATCAAATCTCCAAGCACCGGTATGGCGGGACCAGACAACGCGACGACGTCCGCGCGCACACTTGGGAAGTAATAGCCCGAAGACAGCACAAGACTTCCCACGAGGTGCGGGGACCTGAGCGCGAGCGCCAACGCAACCGAGCAGCCCCACGAATGTCCCAGCACGGTCGCGGTCGAGATCCCGATCTTCGCTAACGCGGCTTCGATCAACTTTGATTGCGCCTCCGCCGTCCAGATCGTGCTGCGGGGGCGCTCGCTGTAGCCAAAGCCCGGGCGGTCGAACGCGATCACACGGTAGGTCCTGGAAGCCATTTCAATCAGGCCGCTCGAGGCGAAGTCCTCGATCATGCTGCCGTTGCCGTGCAGGAGGATCAAAGGCTCGCCGCGTCCTCGCTCGAAATAGTGCAAGCGAACGCCGTGTACCTCGACGAACTTGCCCTTGGGAGGATTTCGGCGCTCCGCAGCGGCGGCCAACCGATGGTTGACGAAGGCGGCGATAGCCAGGGCTACCGCTGCCGCGGCCCCACCCGCGAGATACGGGTTGGAGATGAGCGCGGATTGGGTTTTTGTGAGCCGAGCTAGGGGACGGCGTGAGGTCATCTCATGTCTCCGAAAACGCATGCAGGAAACCCGGACCGTCCGAGCTAAGTTGCAGCGCAAGATCAAGCGCTCGCGGAGCCTTAGGTTCCGCGATGCACGCCGCGGGCGATTAGGTGCCGAGTTATCGCAATGGAAGCGACGCGCGTTATGGCGTTGGACACCCTCGCGGAGCACAGCGATTGCCGCCTTGACTGGAACCGCGCGGTCTATCGTTACGAGATGTCTCGGTATATCGGACTCAGGGACTGGGCCGCGCAGCTGGGACACGCCGGCACAGTCGAACTCCTAGAGGGAAATCTCGATGAAGAAGAGGCACGATCAACGGACAGCGGCGCGGAACCACGTCTCGACCGTATAGTTATCTACCCTGTGAGGCAGGGCTAGAAGATTGGGCGATAACGGAGGGGGTTCAAACAGCAAGCCCAAAGCGTCGAAGCCGGCGCACGGAGCCGCGCGCGCTGGCAGCAAGGCCGACGCCCCGGCCGCCGCCAAAGCTTCGGGTAAGCGCAAGTCTGCTGAGTTCCCCGTGGTCGGCATCGGCGCCTCGGCGGGCGGTATCGAGGCTTTAACTCGCCTGTTCGAGGCTATGCCCGCCGACAGCGGCATTGCCTTCGTGATCGTATTACATCTCGATCCGACCCATGAGAGCCAGCTCGCGCATGTGCTGGGCCAGCATACCGAGATGCCAGTCGCGGAGATCGCCGACGGCATGGCGATTGAGCCCGACCACGTTTATGTGATCGCGCCGGATTCCTCGCTGACAGTCGAACGCGGCCGGCTGCGGTTGAAAGAGCCGGCCGAGCCGCGCGGTCACCGCCACCCGGTCGATGTCCTGTTCGCCTCGCTGGCCAACGACCAGCAGGAGCGGGCGATCTGCATCGTCCTGTCGGGAACCGGCAGAAACGGAACGGAGGGGCTGAGGGAGGTCAAGGCGCAAGGCGGCTGCGTTTTGGTACAGGACCCCGAAACGGCGCGTTTCGACGGCATGCCCAGCAGCGCGATCGCGGCAAAGCTCGACGATCACGTCCTGGCCCCGGAGAACATGCCGAAGTTCCTGCTGCGCTATGTCCGCCACGCCTATGTTGCCGCGCCGGACGGCATCGACGAACCGACGGGGGCTGACGGAGATTCGCCGCTCGATCCAATACTGGCGCTTTTGCGGGTGCGCTGCGGCCACGACTTCCGCCATTACAAGCGGTCGACGCTCCTGCGCCGTGTCCACCGGCGCATGGGACTCGCCGATCTCCAGGCCGTCGACGATTATACCGACCTCCTGCGCACCCACCCGGCCGAGATCGAGGCGCTGGTCAGAGATCTAATGATCAGCGTCACGCGGTTCTTCCGTGACCCCGAGGCTTGGGAAGCGCTCGACGAGACGGTACTGGCGCCGCTGGTCGCCGAGCGTGACAGCGACGCGCCGATCCGGTTGTGGGCTCCCGGTTGCGCCACCGGTGAAGAAGCCTATTCGCTGGCCATGTTGCTGACAGAGCGCGCCGAGGCAGCGCAAAAGCAGTTCCAGATCAAGATCTTCGCGACCGATAGCCGGGATGACAATCTGAATCTTGCCCGCGCCGGCGTCTATCCCGCGGCCGCTGTATCAGCGATCCCGCCCAATCGCCTGCGGCGCTTCTTCGACAAGCTCGACGGCTCGTATGAGATCAAGAAGGAGCTGCGCGATCTGGTGGTGTTTGCGCCGCACAACCTTTTGCGCGAACCGCCGTTCTCGCGGATCGATCTCATCACCTGTCGCAACCTGCTGATTTATCTCGAACCGCAAGCCCAAAAACGTGTTCTTGCGCTACTGCATTTCGGGCTCAGGGAGGGTGGATATCTATTCCTCGGCAGCGCCGAGACCGTCGGGGGCCATCACGATCTGTTCGAGACCGTATCCAAGAAATGGCGCATCTATCGCCGACTCGGACCAACGCGCCATGACCTCGTGAGCTTCCCGCTGCTTCCGGGGCCGACACGCCCCGCGCACGCCGATGGGGCCAACGCGCCTGCCGGCGAGCAGTCGCCGGCCCGTCTTGCCGATGTTGCGCAACGGGCGCTTCTCGACCGCTTCGCCCCCGCCTCTGTTCTGATCGATCGCAACGGGCGGGCGCTTTGGTTCCACGGCCCGACCGGCGACTTTCTGGCGCCGCCGACCGGCGAGCCGACCCACGACCTGCTGGCCATGGCCCGCGACGGCGTGGCCGCCAAACTGCGCGGCGCGATGCGGCAGGCAGCCACCGACAACCAGGCCGTCGCGTTCAATGCCTGGACCCGACAGGGCGGCACGCGCCGCGCCGTCGCCGTCACCGTCGCGCCGGTGAGCGGTCGCAAGGCGCACGACGGTCTGTTGCTGGTCAGCTTCCGCAGCGAGGAAGCGCCGCAGGCTTCCCCCGCGGCGCAAAAAAAAGGCGGCAAGGAAGGCGGTGGCGCCGAGCGCGCGCTGGAAGACGAGCTGAAAGCGACCCGCGCCGAGTTGCAGAGCACAGTCGAGCAGATGGAGAGCGCCACTGAGGAGCTGAAGGCGTCCAACGAGGAAATCACCTCGATGAACGAGGAGCTTCAGTCCACCAACGAGGAACTGGAGACATCCAAGGAGGAACTGCAGTCGTACAACGAGGAGCTTCACACGGTC
>CAZMJQ010000081.1:0-3734 GCA_964566475.1 uncultured Propylenella sp.
GATAGGCCAGTCCGGCTCGTTCGTCGCGGCGATGCGGCTGAGCGGATGATCGGGATCGAGCGGCGCCTTGAGCATTCGGGCGCCGACCTGGGTGAGCGCCAGCGCTTGCCGGTTCCCCCACGATCCAGCCTCGATGCCGACGGCTCCGATGCTCCGGCAGATCAGCGCCAGGCCGTCCGGCGTGAAGCGCCAGAAGTCCCCGGGCTCGCGATGCACCGGGTTGAGCAGGCAGGTCGTGTGCACGATCGCACCGCCCGGGCGCACCACGCGAAGGCTCTCGCGCACCGCGTCGAACGGGTTGCCCTCCACATGCTCCAGCACCTGGTCGGAGACGCAGAAGTCGAAGGCCGCGTCGTCGAAGTCCAGACGTAGCATCGTATGCTCGGGATAGGGTGCATCGATGACCCGCGCGGCGCGAAGCCCCAGGACCTCCGCGAGCCGGCGCGATGCGGAGATGGCCAGGCAGCGTCGCGACAGCCCGTCTTCCGCTGCGAGCCGGCCGGACAATGCGCTGTACATCGCATGGCGCGTCAGCCGGTGCTGCCCGAGCGGCACGCCTTCCAGCGAGGCTTCGACCGCGGCCTTCAGGGCCCGGCCCGGCATGCCGGGATAGGGGTCGCCGCGCGCGGCGGCGCCGGCCACGCACGCCGGGTGCACAGTCGCCGGGTTGGGCTTCGCAGATCGCGAAGCGGTGCTGCGTCGCGCCGCCGCGGCCAGCCGGCGCGCCTCGGCCGCGATGCGCTTCAGGAACGGCTGCAGAGTCCGTCCCTCGGCTGCCCGGCCAGGGCGGCAGCATTCACGCGATGGCCTCGATCTCTTCGTCGGTGAGCGTTCCCGGCACGATGGTGATCGGCACGGGAAAGCTGCCGGAGCCGCGCCCGGCGATCGCGGTCACCAGCGGGCCCGGCCCTTCGGAGCCCGCTCCCGCGGCGAGCACCAGCACGGCGATATCCTCGTCCGCCTCGATGAGCTGGCGGACCTGCTCTGCGGGCTTGCCCTCGCGGATCACCATCTCGGTATCGAGGTTGGCGACGTCGCGCGCCCGCGCGGCGAACTTCGACAGAGCCGCTTGCGCCTGCTCGCGTGCCTCCTCGCGCATCACTTCCTCGACGCCTGCGAAGCCCTGCGGCGCCTCCGGCTCGATGACGAAGAGAAGCAGCACGCCGCCGCCGGTGTTCTGCGCCCGCCGAGCCGCATAGGAGAGCGCGACGAGGCACTCCGGCGTGTCGTCCACGACGACCAGGAACTTGCGCTTGTGCCCTTCCTCGCGGGCACGCCTCGGGACCATCATGCGTTCACACTGCCACTGCGGACGGAACCGGGCAAGCTGGCCGCCCTCATGTGCAAGGGGGTTGGGCGGTCAGCCCGCGGTCCTCAACAGCCCCACCACGTCCTTCACGTCGCGCATGACGGGGCCGGCAATGGCGCGCGCCCGCTCCGCGCCGTCGGCAAGCACGGCGTCGATGTGGCCCGGATCGGCGAGCAGCTTGCGCATCTCCTCGGCGATCGGCGCGAGCCGCGCGACGGCAAGCTCCGCCAGCGCCGGCTTGAACGTAGAGAACTGCGCGCCGCCGAAATCCTTCAGCACGGCCTCGCGCGTCGTCGCCGCAAGCGCGGCATAGATGCCGACGAGGTTGTCCGCTTCCGGCCGTCCCTCGAGCCCCTTCGTCTCCGACGGTAGCGGCTCCGGGTCCGTCTTCGCCTTCCTGATCTTCTGCGCGATCGAGTCGGTGTTATCGGTCAGGCTGATGCGCGACAGGTCGGACGGGTCGGACTTCGACATCTTCTTGGTTCCGTCGCGCAGGCTCATGACGCGCGTCGCCGGGCCGGTGATCATCGGCTCCGGCAGCGGGAAGAACGCCTCACCATGCCCATGCGCGGCGATCGACTCGGCGAAGTCGTTGTTGAACTTCTGGGCAATGTCGCGGGAGAGCTCCAGGTGCTGCTTCTGGTCCTCCCCGACCGGCACGTGCGTCGCCTTGTAGGCGAGGATGTCCGCCGCCATGAGGTTGGGATAGACGAAGAGCCCGGTGGAGGCGTTCTCGCGGTCCTTGCCGGCCTTCTCCTTGAACTGCGTCATGCGGTTCAGCCAGCCCATGCGCGCCACGCAGTTGAACACCCAGGCAAGCTCGGCGTGCTCGTGCACCTGGCTCTGGTTGAAGATGATGGAGCGCTTCGGATCAAGGCCGCAGGCGAGATAGGCCGCCGTCACCTCGCGGATGTTGCGCGTCAGCTCCTCCGGATCCTGGAAGATGGTGATGGCGTGCAGGTCGACCACGCAATAGATGCACGAATGCGTCTC
The DNA here is from genome assembly GCA_964566475.1 of uncultured Propylenella sp. Classification (GTDB taxonomy): domain Bacteria; phylum Pseudomonadota; class Alphaproteobacteria; order Rhizobiales; family Afifellaceae; genus DASWJZ01. Next base: position 2,303 of record CAZMJQ010000081.1, read on the forward strand.
CTGCATGGCGATCCAGTTCACCATGGCGCCGAGATAGTTGCCGAGATGCAGCGTGTGGGTCGGCTGCATGCCGGAGAATACGCGTTCGGGGAATTTCGTCATGGCGGGGCGCTCGGGTCGGACAAATCGTGGCAATTCGCTCCGGCCGGTCGCGGCCGGGCCTGATCCGGCAATCCACCCCGCAACTGCCGCGGATCGACAGGCGTCGGGGATGGATGCCATCGTCAGGCCGTGGCATGACAGGCGAGAGGCCGCGCGCTTATGGCCAATACCGGCCTCGCATGCAACATCAGCGTGCCGAGGCTTCGCCGTCCGGCGGGCGCCGCCACGAGACAAGGACAGACCGGCGCGGCCCCGACGCCGCCCGCACCGCTTTCCCATGACGCCGATCATCAATGTCGTCCTCCCGGTCTTCGCGATCATGCTTGCCGGCTATGTCGCCGGCCGCTCCGGGCTGCTCGGCGAGGCCAGTAGCGAAGCGCTCAACCGCTTCGTCTATTACGTGGCCCTGCCGGCGCTGTTCTTCGTCTCGCTCTCGCGCTCGGGCACAGGCGACACGCTGAACTGGTCGTTCATCGCCGCGCTCGGCGGCGGCTTCGTTGCCACCTTCCTCATTGCCATGGCGGTCGCCGCATTCGTCTTTCCCAACCGCCTCGGCGCGCTCGGCCTGCACGGGCTGAGCGCCATCTTCTCCAACACCGGCTACATGGGCATACCGCTCCTCATCACGGCCTTCGGCGAGCCCGGAAAGCTGACTGCGATCATCGGCACGGTGATGACCGGCGCCATCATCATGCCGATCGGCATCGCGATCATCGAGCTCGATCTCGGCCGCGGCGCCGGGCCGCGGGCGGTCGTCACGCGCGTCTTCACGGCGGTCGCCCGAAATCCGCTGGTGCTCTCCGCCGGAGCGGGCCTGCTCGTATCGCTGCTGGCCCTGCCGCTGCCGCAGCCCGTCGCCACCTTCTGCGACATCGTGGGCGCCGCCGCCGGGCCCTGCGCGCTGTTCTCCATCGGCCTCTTCATGGTGGGCCGCTCGCTCCGCGCGGGCCTCGGCGAGGTCGGCTGGCTGGTGATTCTGAAGCTCGCCGTGCAGCCGGCGATCACCTGGTGGCTGGCGTTCGAGGTGTTCTCCATGCCGCCCGACCTGGCGGCCTCCGCGGTGATCCTTGCGGCGCTGCCGACCGGCGCGCTGGTCTTCGTGCTGGCGCAGCAATACGGCATCTACGTGCAGCGCGTGACCTCGGTCATCCTCATCTCGACCGTGGTCTCGGTGGTGACGCTGTCTGCGCTGTTCGTGCTGCTTGGCATGGGCTAGCGCTGCTGCGCTGCCTCCGGTTTCGGCGGGTGGATGAAACGCCACGGCGAGGTCTCGTCCTTCACCGCAATCTCGATCAGCCGCGGCCCGCCGTCCGCCAGCGCCCGCTCGAGC
>CAZMJQ010000082.1:0-3875 GCA_964566475.1 uncultured Propylenella sp.
GCCGCCATGTGGGCGATCCTCGCCTTCGCGAAGCTGGGCGCGGGAGACAAGGCCGCAGAGCTGTTCGCTTTGGTCAATCCCATCAACCATGCGCGCACGCCTGAGGAGATCGAGCGCTACAAGGTCGAGCCCTATGTCGTCGCCGCCGACGTCTACTCCGTCCCGCCACATGTGGGGCGTGGCGGGTGGACCTGGTATACCGGCTCGGCCGCGTGGATGTATCGGGCCGGCATGGAGGGCATCCTGGGCATTCGACGCGAGGGAGCTTTTCTTATCGTCGATCCGTGCGTGCCGGCCGCGTGGCCCGGCTTCGAGATCACGGTGCGACTGGGGTCAACCTGCTATGACATCCGAGTGGACACACCGTCGCAACGCTGCCGCGGTATCTCAAGCGCCGTCCTTGATGGGGCGCCAATCTCTTGTGCCGAGGGCTGCGTCCGTGTCCCGCTGGACGCCGGCACGCATTCTCTTCGGGTATCGATCTGACTGGTGTCCCTAGGACGAGCGGCGGCTTGCCAGCCAAACCGACTTCGAAGGGTCGGTGTGGCAAATCAGTGCACGATGAACAATCGGTGCCGACGAGAGGGCACGATCCTTGAGCCCGACCCTATTCCGCGGGGCATCGCATCAGCCGATGTGATGATATCCTCTCCTCTGGCCGCTTGCCGGTCGAGTATTCCGGCCGCTGGCACGTTGGTCGGCCTCAGCGGAACAATCCAGGCTGATTCAGTGTCTGGAGCGCCCCACTTTGGACGATCAGCACGGCCAAACCGGCTATGACCAGCACCGTCACCAGGACGGCAACAAATGCAGGCTTCCCTGGCGGCGCAGGTGAGGGAGGCTTGGTCGGAGCGCGCATCTTGGTCATGACAAGCTCTTTCGGCTAAGATCAGGAGCAGCCAACACGGCAGCTTGGGGGCGAACGGCTCGGATGCAGAACCCTGTCTGGGCTGTGGGGGTGATACAGCGCGGTCGGAGACGGCTCCAGCGGGCCTCTATTCAAAGCTTGAGGCGGCCAGAATGTGAAAGCCACTGCCCCGCCGGGAATAGGCTTTGCGCGCAGCCGCCATGATGCGCTCGCGATTGCCGTCGAAAGCGATGAGAAATCCGTCTTCGGTCTGCGGCGCCGTACGATCAATCCGACTGAGCGCTTCGCCCTCGACAATAAACGCCACCTCGCAGGCATCGTCATGTCCCCAGAAGCGGACACCGCGGTGCCGGGTGTCGTAACTGCGGCTCGCATTCGGAAAGCTGATAGCCATGCCGATGAACTACACTCCCTTGACGACCGTGTCCGATTGAGTTGGCGACTCGGTCATAGCCGCCATAGCCGCGCGAGCGCGCGTATCAGCCGCCTCATCATCCTTGTGGTCATGCAGGAAGCGGGCGATCTCCTCCCTTAGCTGAGCCGCATGCCCGGGCTCGTTCATCGCAGCAGCACGCTGGAAAAGCCCGCGCTGGATTTCGGTCGGAAGCTCATTCCACTGCACGATCACGGCGGCGCCGAGGCGTTGCAGGATTCTCTCCTCCACCTCGCCGAGACCCGCCTGGACGCCGCCATCGGGCTGGACCGGGCCGCCCTCGTCGTCCCATACAGCGAGCGCTCCGGCGCCGTCGTTCCTCGCCCTTTCCCGACGGCTTGTTCCCGCTGAAGTCACGGCAGCCTCCTGATCCTGTCGTTTCAGATATAGGCGGCGCCCCAGGGCGATTCAACGCAAGAGACTGATAATGCAAGAATGTCCTGGCTTCAGATTCCAGATAACTTGCGTATTTCAAAGATTTGCCTCATGGAGCGAGCGTGCTTATTTCTACGATCATCGCTTAAAATACCTTGTTTTTCTTAAGACAACATTCCATTTGAGTGGATGGCACTCTGATGCCGGGAGTGCCAACGCGCTCGCTTCGGGCGCCATCCTGGGAGGAACCCCCTTATGAAATTTCGTCCGCTCCACGACCGTATCGTCATCCGTCGCATCGAAGGCGAGGACAAGACCAAGGGCGGCATCATCATTCCCGACACCGCCAAGGAGAAGCCACAGGAAGGCGAGGTCGTCGCCGTGGGCCCCGGCGCGCGGGATGAAGCCGGCAAGCTCGTTCCCCTCGACTTGCGGGCAGGCGACCGCGTGCTGTTCGGCAAGTGGTCCGGAACGGAGGTCAAGATCGAGGGCGAGGAGCTCCTCATCATGAAGGAGTCCGACGTCATGGGCGTGATCGAGACGCTTACCGCGAGCCGCAAAGCCGCGTAGCGCTCCGCCGAGATTTCATCAAGCCGATTTGAGGAGAACGATAATGTCAGCCAAGGACGTCAGATTTTCCACCGATGCGCGCGACAGGATGCTGCGCGGCGTCGATATTCTCGCCAACACCGTGAAGGTAACGCTGGGCCCGAAGGGCCGCAACGTCGTGATCGACAAGAGCTACGGCGCGCCGCGCATCACCAAGGACGGCGTGACGGTCGCCAAGGAGATCGAGCTCGAGGACAAGTTCGAGAACATGGGCGCACAGATGGTGCGCGAGGTCGCGTCGAACACCAGCACGGTCGCCGGCGACGGCACGAGCACCGCCACGGTGCTGGCGCAGGCCATCGTCAAGGAAGGCGCCAAGATGGTGGCCGCTGGCCTGAATCCGATGGATCTGAGGCGCGGCATCGATCTTGCGGTGACCGAAGTCGTAAGGAGCATCGCGAGCCAGGCGAAGAAGGTGAAATCCTCCGAGGAGATTGCCCAGGTCGGCACGGTGGCGGCCAACGGCGAGGCCGAGATCGGCCGCCTGATCGCCGAGGCGATGGAAAAGGTCGGCAACGAGGGCGTCATCACCGTTGAGGAGGCGAAATCCTTCGAGACGGAGCTCGAAATCGTCGAGGGCATGCAGTTCGACCGCGGCTACATCTCTCCGTATTTCGTCACCAACGCGGAGAAGATGATCGTCGATCTGGAAGACCCCTACATCCTCCTGCACGAGAAGAAGCTCCCCAATTTGCAGGCCATGCTGCCGCTCTTGGAAGCTATCGTTCAGACGGGACGTCCGCTGCTCATTGTCGCAGAAGACGTGGAGGGCGAGACGCTCGCTACACTCGTCGTCAACAAGCTGCGCGGCGGCCTCAAGGTTGCGGCCGTAAAGGCGCCCGGCTTCGGCGACCGCCGTAAGGCCATGCTGCAGGACATCGCGGTTCTTACCGGCGGCCAGCTCATCTCCGAGGATCTCGGCGTCAAGCTTGAGAACGTGACGCTCGATATGCTCGGCAAGGCGAAGAAGGTGTCGATCTCCAAGGAGGCCACGACGGTGGTGGACGGCGGCGGCGCCAAGAAGGACATCGAGGGTCGCGTCAACCAGATCAAGGCGCAGATCGAGGAGACCACCTCCGACTATGACAAGGAGAAGCTGCAGGAGCGCCTGGCGAAACTGTCCGGCGGTGTCGCCATCCTCCGCGTGGGCGGCGGCAGCGAGATCGAGGTCAAGGAGCGCAAGGACCGCGTTGACGACGCCCTCAACGCCACGCGCGCGGCCGTCGAGGAAGGCATCGTGCCGGGCGGCGGCGTTGCGCTGCTGCGCGCCAAGAAGGCGATCCAGAACCTCGCCTCCGACAATTCCGACGTCCAGGCCGGCATCAAGATCGTGCTGAAGGCACTTGAGGCGCCGATCCGCCAGATCGCCCAGAACTCGGGCGTGGATGGGTCGATCGTGGTCGGCAAGGTGCTCGACAACAAGTCGAAGACCTTTGGCTTCGACGCCCAGACCGAGGAATACAAGGATCTCGTCGAGGCCGGCATCATCGACCCGGCCAAGGTCGTTCGCGTCGCCCTGCAGGACGCCGCCTCGGTGGCGGGCCTCCTGGTGACGACGGAGGCGATGGTCGCTGAGATGCCCAAGAAGGA
>CAZMJQ010000083.1:0-14827 GCA_964566475.1 uncultured Propylenella sp.
GGCAAGCTCGTCGACGGCTGGCCGGCCGAATCGCCCTACGATGCGATCCTCGTCGACGGGGCCGTCGAGGTTGTGCCGGAGAGCCTCATCTCGCAGCTGAGGGAGGGGGGCGCGCTGGCGACGATCGTGCGATCGGAGCGAATCAGCCGCGCGATGCTCTATGAGCGGGTGGGGAGCCAGGCCACGGGATGGCCGCAGTTCGAGGCGTGGGCTACGGTGTTGCCGAGTTTCGAGCGCAAGCCGGAGTTCGTCTTCTGAATCGAATGCGGATGCGCGGGGGAATCTGTTGCAAATGCGCCGCTTTCGCTGTCCAATCCTGTTGATGATCTCAGCGGGCGGAGGCATGGCAGGCGCCTCATGTTAGTAAGGTCATCGCGCAGCTCCGGCTGCTCACGGTCAGGCGTCATCGAGGAAACCGTGCCCCGTTGCAGATTGGTTCGGATCGTCGCCATCGGCGGCCTGTGGCTTTCGGCGCTCTGCGCCGGGGCTTCGGCCGAGACGATGGCGCAGGCGCTCGCCTCGGCCTACAGCTCCAATCCGGAGATCAACGCGGCGCGCGCCCAGACGCGCGCTGACGACGAGAACGTGCCCATCGCCCGCTCGGGCTACCTCCCGGTCATTTCGCTCTTCGGCACCATGACCCACAACCGCACGGACTCGCCGCTGGTCTCGGACCGGGCGACGCTGAACGGACGCGTAGGGCTGAGCATTACCCAGAACGTCTTCACGGGATTTCGCGTTCGCAACGCCGTGCGCGAGGCGCAGGTCGGCGTGCTGGCAAGCCGCGAGCTCCTGCGCAACACCGTGCAGAACGTGCTCTTCGACGCGGCGCAGGCCTATTCGGACGTGCTGCGCGATATCGCGATCCTCGATATCCGCCGGCGCAACGTGATGTTCCTTGATGAGCAGGTGCGGGCAGCCAACGAGCGCTTCAACGTCGGCGAGAACACACGCACCGACGTGGCGCAGGCGCGGGCGCGTCTTGCCACGTCGCGCGCCGCCGTGAGCCTCGCACGGGCGAACCTGGCGATCAGCCGCTCCACCTACCGCCAGATCGTGGGGCACGAGCCGGGCGGACTTGCTGACGGGTTTCCTTATGCGCGCCTCGTTCCCGCCAGCCTCGGACAGGCGATCACTGTCGGGCAGAACGGACATCCTGTCATACTGGCGTCGATCCATCAGGCCGATGCGCGGGGGCTTGCCGTCAAGCAGATCGAAGGAGAGCTGCTGCCGACGGTAAGCATCGAAGGCACGGTCGATCACGCCGAGAGCTTCGACTCGAGCATCGATCCGAATTCGCTGAGCATCTCCGGACGAGTCAGCATTCCCATCTTCCCTCCGGGCGTCGGGCCGCGCGTGCGCCAGGCGAAGGAGAATTACGGCCGCAGCAAGATCGAGATCGACCTGTCGCGCGACCGGGTGCGTGCCGCCGTCGAGGCCGCCTGGGCGCAGGCGGACGCGGCCTCGGGCTCCATCGCGGCCGCGGAGGAAGGCGTCGATGCGGCGTCGATCGCCCTGTCCGGCGTCCAGGAGGAGCAGCGCGTCGGTCAACGCACGACGCTCGACGTGCTCGACGCGCAGCAGGAGCTGCTCAACGCGCGCGAGACGCTGATCGTGGCGCGGCGCGACCGGGTGGTCGCAAGTTTCGCGCTGCTTTCGGCGATGGGCCGGCTGACGGCGGAGACGCTGCAACTGCCGGCGCCGGTCTACGATCCGGCAGAGCACTACGACTCCGTCCGCGCCAGGCTCTACGGCAACCGGACGCCGGACGGCCGTTAGGCCCGTTTCGGGGCGTGTCCGCGGGCGCGGAAGCTTTTCTTAACATTCATCTGCGCGTCTAATCCTTGGACGATTCGGTACGCGAATCGGCGGACGGGCTTTCCGGAGAAGAGACATGGCAAATCCGAGCGCTGCGCACGAACCTTCCATGGAGGAGATTCTGGCGTCGATCAGGCAGATCATCTCCGAGGACGGGGAGGGGAACCGGGTAGCTGACGCGAAGCACGGAAACGACGAGAGCACGGATGCCGGCGCCGCCCCCGAGGCGGCCGCGACGGACATTGAGGAGGTGTCGGCGGAGCCGGAGCCCATAGCGCTCGATTCAGTCGAGCCGGAACGGGAGTTCGCGCCTGAATCGGATTTCGAGCCTGAGCCTGAACCCGAGAGTGAATTTGCACACGGAGAGCCCATGACACCGTCATCTTCGGGAAGCGCAGCGGAAGCCGATCCGTACGCCCCCTTCGCGGCATCGCCGCAACCGCGGGGCGAGGCGACCGCCGCCGCCCATCCGCATATGTCCAGCCACGGGGACGCGGCCCAGCGCCTCCTGTCGAGCGAATCCGGAAACGCGGTCCATGGCGCCTTCAGCGCCCTGGCGCACACGATCCTGGCGCAGAATGCGCGGACTCTGGAGGACCTGGTGGCGGAGATGCTGCAGCCGATGCTCAAGGACTGGCTCGACGACAACCTGCCGCAGCTGGTCGAGCGGCTCGTGCAGGAGGAGATCCAGCGGGTTTCGCGCGGCGGGCGCTGAGACGCCTCCCGCCTGAGTTCCGGTTTAGGAGGGCGCGCCGCCTGCCGGTCGGCGCGCTTTTTTGCTTGCAGCTAAAGAGCGGTTGACACCGCCGGGCGCCCCCAGTTTAACACCGCCGCCACTGCCGGGACCCCTATGCTCGACAAGACCTTTGACGCGGCGAGCGTCGAGCCCGCCATCCGTGATCGTTGGGAGAAGGCGAATGCGTTCCGCGCCGGCGCCGGCGCCGAGCCCGACGCCACGCCGTTCTGCATCGTCATTCCGCCGCCCAACGTGACCGGCTCGCTCCACATGGGGCATGCGCTGAACAACACGCTGCAGGACGTGCTCGTGCGCTTCGAGCGCATGCGCGGCCGCGACGTGCTCTGGCAACCCGGCATGGACCACGCCGGCATCGCCACGCAGATGGTGGTCGAGCGCCAGATGATGGAGAGCCAGGAGCCGGATCGGCGCACGATCGGGCGCGAGGCCTTCCTCGAGAAGGTCTGGGCGTGGAAAGCGGAGTCCGGCGGCAAGATCATCAACCAGCTGAAGCGCCTCGGCTGCTCGTGCGACTGGTCGCGCGAGCGCTTCACCATGGACGCCGGCCTCTCCAAGGCCGTCACGAAGGTCTTCGTGCACCTCTACAAGGAGGGGCTGATCTACAAGGACCAGCGGCTGGTGAACTGGGACCCCAAGCTGCTGACGGCCATCTCCGACCTCGAGGTCATACCGGTCGAGGTGGAAGGCCACCTCTGGCACTTCAAGTATCCGGTCGAGGGCGAGAGCCGCTTCATCACCGTCGCCACGACGCGGCCGGAGACGATGCTGGGCGACACCGCGGTGGCGGTGAATCCCGAAGACGAGCGTTATCGCGATCTGGTCGGCAAATACGTCGTGCTGCCGCTGGTCGGACGCCGCATCCCGATCGTCGCCGACGATTACGCCGACCCGGAAGCCGGCTCTGGCGCGGTCAAGATCACTCCGGCGCACGACTTCAACGACTTCGAGGTCGGCCGCAGGCACAACCTGCCTCACGTCAACGTCATGGACGCGGAGGGGAACATCCGCCTCAAGGACAACGAGGCGTTCCAGATGGACGTGCCCTCCTCGGCGAAGCTTGCCAAGACCATCGAGGAGCTCGACGGACTCGACCGGTTCACGGCGCGTGCGAGCGTCGTCTCGATGATGCAGGAGCGCGAGCTGCTGGAGAAGACGGAGGACCATACGCACACCGTACCGCACGGCGACCGCAGCAACGTCCCGATCGAGCCGTACCTCACCGAGCAGTGGTACGTGAACGCCAGGGCGCTTGCCACGCCGGCGGTCGCCAGCGTGAAGAACGGTCGCACGGTCATCGTCCCGAAATACTGGGAGAAGACCTATTTCGAGTGGATGGAGAACATCCAGCCCTGGTGCATCTCGCGCCAGCTCTGGTGGGGCCATCGCATTCCGGCCTGGTACGGTCCCGACGACGAGATCTTCGTGGAGGAGACCGAGGCGGAGGCAAGGGCGGCGGCGCTCAAGCATTACGGCGAGGAGCAGGAGCTTGCGCGCGACGAGGACGTGCTCGACACTTGGTTCTCGTCGGCGCTCTGGCCGTTCTCCACGCTCGGCTGGCCGGACGAGACGGCCGAGCTGAAGCGCTACTATCCGACGACGGTTCTCGTCACCGGCTTCGACATCATCTTCTTCTGGGTGGCCCGCATGATGATGATGGGCCTCCACTTCATGGGCAACGAGCCGTTCGACAAGGTGTTCATCCACGGCATCGTGCGCGACGAGCACGGCGCCAAGATGTCGAAGTCGAAGGGCAATGTCGTCGATCCGCTGGAGCTGATCGACGAGTTCGGCGCCGATGCGCTGCGCTTCACGATGACGTCGCTGACGACGCCCGGCTCCGACGTGAAGCCGTCGCGCGCGCGCATCGAGGGCGCGCGGAACTTCGGAACGAAGATCTGGAACGCCGCGCGCTTCTGCGAGATGAACGACTGCCGGCCCGTTCCGGGCTTCGACCCGGCCTCCGCTCGGGAGACGGTCAACCGGTGGATTCTTACGGAGGCGGCGAGGGCGGCCAGCGAGGTGACGACGGCGCTGGAGAGCTTCCGCTTCAACGACGCGTCCGATGCGATCTATCGCTTCGCCTGGCATTCCTTCTGCGACTGGTATCTCGAGCTGATCAAGCCGCTGCTCACCGAACGCGACGAGAGCGCGAAGGCGGAGGCGCGCGCGACGGCTGCCTACACTCTCGGCATTGTCCTGCGCCTGCTGCATCCGTTCACGCCCTACATCACGGAAGCGCTCTGGGCCGAGCGGGACGAGGGCGGCGCGGAAGTGTTGGCGCTCGGCCGCTGGCCGGCGCCCGAGTTCGCCGATGCCGCCGCGGCGGGCGAGATCAACTGGCTCGTGGAACTGGTGAGCGCCGTCCGCTCGGTGCGCTCGGAGATGAACGTGCCGAACGCCGCGAAGACGCAGCTTGTCGCCTTGAGCAGCGACGCGGAGATCGCGGCGCGGCTCCAACGGCATAAATCTGCGATAGAGCGACTTGCACGTGTCGAGGGTATCTCGACGGACGGCGACGCCCCGAAGCACGCCGCGCAGATCGTCGTGGGGGGCGCGACGTTCGGGTTGCCGCTGGCCGGGATCATCGATTTCAGCGCCGAGGAAGCGCGGCTTCAGAAGGAGATTGCCCGCGTCGCCGGCGAGATCGGCCGCATCGACAAGAAGCTCGCCAACGAGAGCTTCATCAGCCGTGCGCCGGAAGAGGTGGTGCAGGCGGAGCGGGACAAGCGGGTGGCCTACGAGGAGGACGGAAAGCGCCTCGCCGCTGCACTGGAGCGGCTGAAACGGGCGGCCTGACAGTGTCTTACAGGCCCGAGCGGCCGCCGTTTCTGTCACACATCTGCCACAGACGTACTGAATCCCGCTCCGCCAAGCGCACGCCCCCTTTGCGCCACGATCCCTCTTAATGCTTTTCAAGGACTAGACGGCGAGGCTTCACCAGCCGTCACGGCTGCCGCAAACAGGCATGACGCTCGGGATGTAGGTTCGGGCTAACAAGACGGCAGACGGGAGAGCGGGCATACATGGACGCACGAACGTTCGACAAGAAGAAGCTACCCAGCCGGCACGTGACGGAAGGCCCGACCCGTGCACCGCATCGCTCGTACTACTATGCGATGGGGCTCTCGCCCCAGCAGATCCATCAGCCATTCGTCGGCGTGGCGACGTGCTGGAACGAGGCGGCGCCGTGCAACATAGCCTTGATGCGCCAGGCGCAGGCGGTGAAGCATGGCGTCACGGCGGCGAGCGGCACGCCGCGCGAGTTCACCACGATCACGGTTACCGATGGCATCGCCATGGGGCATCAGGGCATGAAGTCGTCGCTGGTGTCGCGCGATGTCATCGCCGACTCCGTCGAACTGACCATGCGCGGGCATTGCTACGACGCGCTCGTGGGGCTTGCCGGATGCGACAAGTCGCTGCCCGGGATGATGATGGCGATGTGCCGGCTCAACGTGCCTTCGATCTTCCTCTACGGCGGCTCCATCCTGCCGGGCACGTTCAAGGGCAGGGACGTGACGATCGTCGATGTGTTCGAAGCAGTCGGTCTGCATTCGGTCGGCAAGATGTCGGACGTCGACCTTGAGACGCTCGAACAGGTCGCATGTCCGTCGGCAGGCGCGTGCGGCGGTCAGTTCACCGCCAACACGATGGCGACCGTCTCGGAGGCGATCGGCCTGGCGCTGCCCTATTCGGCTGGCGCGCCTGCGCCGTACGAGATCCGCGACCGCTTCTGCATGGCAGCCGGCGAGAAGGTGATGGAGCTTCTGGCGCTCAACATCCGCCCGCGCGACATCGTCACGCGTGAGGCGCTGGAAAATGCAGCCACGGTGGTGGCAGCTTCCGGCGGCTCGACGAACGCTGCGCTGCACCTGCCGGCGCTGGCGCACGAATGCGGGCTGAAGTTCGATTTGTTCGACGTCGCAGAGATATTCAAAAAGACGCCTTATATCGCTTCTATGAAGCCGGGTGGCCGCTACGTCGCCAAGGACTTGTTCGAGGCGGGCGGCATTCCGCTTCTCATGAAGACGCTTCTGGACAACGGCTACCTGCACGGCGACTGCATCACGGTCACCGGTCGCACCATCGCGGAGAATTTGAAGAACGTCCGGTGGAACCCGGACCAGGACGTCGTCGTTCCTGCAGACCGGCCCTTGTCGCCGACAGGAGGCGTTGTGGGGCTGAAGGGCAACCTTGCTCCGGAAGGCGCTATTGTGAAGGTTGCAGGACTAAACACTTTGAGGTTCTCCGGTCCCGCCCGCTGCTTCGACAGCGAGGAGGAGTGCTTCGATGCCGTGAGCCGGCGCGATTACAAGGAGGGCGACGTCCTCGTCATCCGCTACGAGGGACCGCGCGGCGGCCCCGGCATGCGGGAGATGCTGTCCACGACCGCGGCGCTCTACGGGCAGGGCGCCGGCGAGAAGGTGGCGCTCATGACCGACGGACGGTTCTCCGGCGGCACACGCGGCTTCTGCATCGGCCATGTCGGGCCGGAGGCTGCGCTCGGCGGACCGATAGGGCTGTTGCGGGACGGGGACATCATCGAGATCGACGCGGTGGCCGGCACGCTCGACGCGAAGCTCTCCGATGCCGAGTGGGAAGCGCGGCGTCGCGACTGGCGGGCGCGCGAGACGGACTATCGGGCCGGCGCGATCTGGAAATACGCGCAGCTCGTCGGATCGGCACGGGACGGCGCTGTGACCCACCCGGGCGCAGCCGCCGAGACGGTGACCTATGCGGATATCTAGTGTTTGCGTTGTCGCGGCCGTAACGGCCTTCGGGGCTGGCCCTGCCTACGCGCTCGATCCCGACCTGTCGCCGGGCGAAGCGTTCCGCTCCGGCTACGAAGCCTACAAGGCGGGTGACGCCGCCACGGCGCTGGAGGCGCTCGGGTTCGCGGCAGATCGCGGACATCCCGGCGCCTTGTGGAAGCTCGGCCGCATGTACCAGACGGGCGACCTCGTGACGGAGGACGACCGCAAGGCGATGGAGATATTCTCCCGCGTCGCCAGCGACTATGGCGACGGCAGTCCCTACGCGCCGGAGGCGCCATTCGTGGCCGACGCCTTCACGACGCTCGGCAGCTACTATCAGAGCGGCATACCCGGCACGGTAGAGGCGGACCCGCGGCGCGCCCGCCGCTTCTTCGCATACGCGGCTTCGTATTTCGGAGACTCCGATGCGCAGTATTCGCTCGCCAGGATGCTCCAGCAGGGCCAGGGAGGCGAACAGGACGCGCGGCAGGCTGCGCGCTGGTTCAAGCTCGCGGCACGCAAGGGACATGTCGGCGCGCAAGCGGAGTTCGGCCACATGCTCTACGAGGGCATCGGCTTGGAGCGACGCCCGCTGGAGGGGCTGATGTGGCTGAGCGTTGCCCGCCTGTCCAACCCGGGCGACCCGGTCATCCAGGCCCGCCACGAACAGGCCTTCTCGACGGCCGACGAGGATTTGCGCCGTGAGGCGATGATGGCCGCCGAAGCATGGGTGAACGGCCGAGCCGGGGGCGCCAGGGCACAGGTCCAGTCAGAGCCGGCCCAATAGGCCTCGCCGGGGAAAAGGTTCAGTCCAGCTTGACCCAGACGGGGACGTGGTCTGACGGCTTTTCCCAGGCGCGCGTGTGTCTGTCGACACCGGCCTGCACCAGGCGGTCGGCCGCTTCCGGCGACAGCATGAGGTGATCGATGCGGATGCCGTGGTTCTTCTGCCAGGCGCCCGCCTGATAGTCCCAGAAGGTGTAGATGTCCCCCTTGTCCGCAACGGCCCGCACCGCATCGGTCAGACCGAGCGCCGCAAGACGGCGGAACGCCCCGCGCGACTCGCGCTGGTAGAGCGCGTCGCCGATCCACGCATCCGGGTTTTTCGCGTCGATCGGCTCGGGAATGATGTTGAAGTCGCCGGCGACGACCAGCCGGTTCTCATGCTCGAGCTCCGATCGGGTCCAGTCCTCGAGTCGCTTCAGCCAGTCCAGCTTGTAAGGGAACTTTGGCGAGCCGAGGGGATTGCCGTTCGGCATGTAGCAGGAGGCGACGCGGACGGCGCCGTCGTCGGTCGGGATGAGGGCCGCTACGAAGCGGGCCTGGTCGTCGCCTTCGCTGCCGGGGAGGCCGCGCTGCAGGTCGTCCATCGGGCGCTTCGAGAGCAGCGCCACGCCGTTGAAGCCCTTCTGGCCGTGGACGACGACGTTGTAGCCGAGCCCGCCGATCTCAAGCAGGGGAAACGCCTCGTCGACGCACTTGGTCTCCTGCAGGCAGACCACGTCGGGCGCGGCGTCGGAGAGCCAGTGCAGCAGGTTGTCCAGCCGCGCCTTGACGCCGTTGATGTTCCAGGTGGCGATGTGCATCGGAGCTCCAGCGGCGTAGCCCGGATGGAGCGAAGCGCAATCCGGGTGGTGAGTCTGCGATGAGGTCTTTGCGTCGTCCCGGATTGCGCGCCTGCGGCGCTTCATCCGGGCTACGATTCAGATAGAGAAGCTGGTTCCGCAGCCGCACGAGGCCTGCGCGTTCGGGTTCCTGATCTGGAAGGACTGCCCGATAAGGTCGTCGACGAAGTCGATCTCGGAGCCGCTCATATACTCGAGCGAGATGCCGTCAATCAGGACGACCGCGCCGTCGCGCGCGAGCACGGCGTCGTCTTCCGTCGGTTTCTCCTGGACGAGGTCGTAGCGGTACTGGAAGCCGGAACACCCGCCGCCCTCCACGCTGACACGGAGGGCGGTTCCCTCCGGCTCAGCGCTCAGTATCCTGGCGATCCGCTTGACGGCATTCTCCGAAAGCGTGACGCTGGTCTGGTCCATTCTGCGACCCGCTCTTGTTCCAACACGCCTGATAGCTAAGAACGAACGCGGCCTTAGTCAAATCGCGGGGAGGCCGATGACTGAGCTGCCGCACGATCTCCTGCGCCGCGGCGAGCGGTGGCGCGCACCCTACGCCTCCGATCCGGCCGCCTCGCGCGGGCGTCTCCATAGCGAGCCGGAAGACCCTTTACGCTCGCCCTTCCAGCGCGACCGCGACCGCATCATCCACTCCAACGCCTTCCGCCGGCTGATGCACAAGACGCAGGTCTTCGTGCAGCACGAGGGCGACCATTTCCGCACGCGGCTGACGCATACGCTGGAGGTCGCGCAGATCGCCCGCTCCGTCTCCCGGCCGCTGGGGCTCGACGAGGACCTGGCCGAGACGCTGGCGCTGGCGCACGACCTCGGGCATCCGCCCTTCGGCCACGCCGGCGAGCGAGCGCTCGAGGAGGCGTTGTCGGAGTACGAAGGCTTTGACCACAACGCGCAGACGCTGCGGGTCGTCACGTCGGTCGAGCGGCGGTACCCGGCCTTCGACGGGCTCAACCTGACTTGGGAGACGCACGAGGGTCTGGTGAAGCACAACGGGCCGGTGCTCGACGCGGCAGGTCGTGCCGCCGGTCCCTATGCTGGCGGCGAGCTGCCCTACGCCATCCGCAGCTTCCAGGAGCAGCAGGACCTGGAGCTGAGCCTCTTCGCCGGCCTTGAGGCGCAGGTCGCCGCGGTCTCCGATGACATCGCCTACGACTGCCACGACCTGGAGGACGGGCTGCGGGCGGAGCTGATTACGCTCGCCGACCTTGAGGATCGCCCGCTCATTGGGGTGATCCTGCACCAGGTCCACAAGGAGTATCCGGGCATGGATCGGGCCCGGGTCGTGCACGAGCTTATCCGGCGCACGATCACCGTTATGATCCGAGACGTCCTTCACGAGACGACGCGCCGTGTAGCCGAGGCGAATGTGCGCAGTGTCGACGACGTCCGTCGGGCGGAGAGGGCGCTTGTCGGTTTCTCCGACGGCCTGGCCCGGTCGGAGGCCGCGCTGAAGCGCTTCCTCTACGCGAACGTCTATCGCAGCGACCACGTGATGCGTCCGGTGCGCGTCGCCGAAGCGCTTGTCGCGGACCTGTTCGAGGCGTTCTTCGCCGACCCGGCGCAGATGCCGGACGAGTGGGGGCGCGGCCTCGATCGCCACGACACGTTCCGCACAGCGCGCCGGGTCGCCGACTACATCGCAGGAATGACGGACCGATACGCGACGGCCGAGCACGCGCGGCTGTTCGGTGAGGTCCGACGATAAGGAGATTGCCAACGGCCCCAGAGGGTTGCGCAGACGGACCGAGTCAACGAAAGTCCGGGTAACCGGGGATGCGCGCCGCGCGTGTGTGCATGCGTTGGGGGGTATGCGGTGCCGCGCATGCGGAGAAGCGTCGCTCGGCGCGACAGGCTTGGTGAGAGCAGGGGGAGCCCGACCCGGCTTGCGGCTCTCGCCCTGC
The DNA here is from genome assembly GCA_964566475.1 of uncultured Propylenella sp. Classification (GTDB taxonomy): domain Bacteria; phylum Pseudomonadota; class Alphaproteobacteria; order Rhizobiales; family Afifellaceae; genus DASWJZ01. The sequence goes on from CAZMJQ010000083.1 coordinate 10,865, forward strand.
TCATGCTGGCGCTCGCCGGATGCGCAGCGACAGGCCGTCAAGCCACGGACTATCACTACCGTGACGGCCGGTTTCACAACATCGGCGCTCGCGTCGATCCCGAGAAGCGGGAAGAGGGGCTCCTGCTGCACGCGGTCAAAATGCAGCTGGGGCTCTTTCCGCGGGCCGGCGAGTTGCCGCCGAACCATCTGCTGACAGAGGAGGCGGCGCGGGCGGGCCTGCGGCGGGCGGCACGATCGCAGTTGGCGGTGACGTGGATCGGGCACGCGACCGCCCTCCTGCGGATCGGCGACAAGTGGGTCCTGACGGATCCGGCGATGCGCCCGACGGTCGGCCTGGGCCCGTTCAGCATCCGCCGGCTTGTGCCGCCCCGGCCCGAGCTCGATGCGCTGCCCGGGCTCGATGCGATCCTGATCTCGCACGGCGATCTCGATCATCTCGACCTGCCGACGCTGCGTCTGCTGGCGCGGCGCGATCCGCACACGCCGGTCTACGTTCCGTTGCGCAACGGGCCGGTCGTGCGTTCGGCCGGGTTCCGCGACGTGCGCGAGCTGGACTGGTTCGGGACGGGGCAGCTCGGCGAACTGGAGGTGATGGCGGTGCCGGCCATCCATGGGCACCGGCGGCCGCCGCACAGGCTTGACTCCAAGCTCTGGGTCGGCTGGGTCGTCAGGAGCCGCGGAACGGCGGTCTATTTCTCCGGCGATACCGCCTTCGGCACGATATTCGAGGAAATCCGGCGCAGGGCCGGTCCGGTCGATCTGGCCCTCGTCCCGATCGGCTCCTACACGCCGAGGTCGCTGCAAGGCAGGTTCCACACTAACCCGGAGGAAGCCGCCGAGATCGCGAGGATACTCGGTGCCCGGACCGCGATCGGCATCCACTGGGGGACGTTCCCGCTGTCCGGCGAGCCGCCGACTGAGCAGAAGGCGCGGTTCCTGGCCGCTTCCGGGGGCGGCGTCTCCACGCATGCGCTGAGTGTTGGAGAAACGCTGGTCTTGCGATAGGGCTCGCGCGCCCCCGCGCGCTGCGGGAGCTCCGGACGCGGGAGCCAGATGGACATCTTCGAGCACTTTTCGGGACGCATTCGTGCCGCTGTCCGGTCGGCCGTCCTCAAGGGCGTGCCGGTTCCGGAGGCCGACCTGTCGAAGATCGTGGCCGAGCCCCCCCGCGACCCGGAGCACGGTGATATCGCCACCAATGCCGCAATGGTCCTGGCGAAGCCGCTCAAGGCGAGACCGCGCGACCTCGCGGAGAAGATCGTCCAGGCCCTGGCCGACGACCCGGACATCGCCGCGGTGGAGGTGGCCGGACCGGGCTTCGTCAATCTCAGACTCTCCGACCGGTTCTGGGCCGAGCAGCCGAGGGCGATCTTAGATGCCGGCGAACAATACGGCTTCAGCAACGCCGGCGGTGGCGTGGCCATCAACGTCGAGTACGTATCCGCCAATCCGACAGGACCCATGCACGTCGGCCATTGCCGCGGCGCGGTCGTCGGGGACGCCATCGCCAACCTCCTGGCGGCGACCGGCCATGCCGTGACCCGCGAGTTCTATATCAACGATGCGGGCGCGCAGGTCGACCAGCTCGCGCGGTCCGCCTACTTGCGCTACCGCGAGGCGCTGGGCGAAGCGATTGCGATCCCGAGCGGGCTCTATCCCGGCGACTACGTCAAGCCTGTCGGCGCCGCGCTCAAGGAGGAATTCGGGGACGGGCTGCTCAACTTGCAGCTCGAGGAATGGCTGCCCGTTGTGCGGGAGCGCGCGGTCGCGGCGATGATGGAGATGATCCGCGCCGATCTCGCCCGGCTCGGCATCAGCCACGACGTGTTCTTCTCCGAACGGTCTCTGCGCTCCGGACCGAAGGACGGCGTGGCCGAAGCCATTGCCACGCTCTCGGAAAGGGGCCTGATCTACCGCGGTACGCTGCCGCCGCCCAAGGGGCAGGTTCCGGAGGACTGGGAGGACAGGGAGCAGACGCTGTTCCGCTCCACTTCGTTCGGTGACGATATCGACCGGCCGCTGCTGAAGTCGGATGGCAGCTACACCTATTTCGCCTCCGACATCGCCTACCACTACGACAAGTATCAGCGCGGCTTTTGCCGCATGATCGACATCCTCGGCGCGGATCACGGCGGCTATCTGAAGCGGATGCGTGCCGCCGTCACCGCCATGAGTGGCGGGGAGGCATCGCTGGAGATCGTCTTCTGCCAGCTGGTCAAGCTGTTCCGCGGCGGTGAGCCGGTGGCGATGTCGAAGCGCTCGGGCGACTTCGTGACGCTGCGGGAGGTGGTGGACGAAGTGGGACGCGATGCCGTCCGCTTCATGATGATGTACCGGAAGGCCGACGCGCCGCTGGACTTCGATTTCGTTGCCGTGAAGGAGCAGTCCAAGGACAACCCGGTCTTCTACGTGCAGTACGCCCACGCCCGGACTGCCTCCGTCCGGCGGCAGGCTGGCGAGGAGGTGCCGGGGATCGCGCTCGACCTGAAATCTCTGTCGGAGGCGGACTTTACGCTCCTGACGGACCCTGGCGAGCGTGGCCTCGTGCGCGCCATGGCGGACTGGCCGCGGACGCTGGAGGCGGCGGCGCGCAGCCGAGAGCCGCACCGTGTCGCCTTCTACCTCCACGACCTGGCCAGCGGCTTTCATGCCCACTGGAACAAAGGCAAGGAACTGCCGCATTTGCGGTTTATTCGGCCGGAGGATGAGAACACCAGCCGGGCCCGCCTTGGGCTCGTCACGGCCCTGCAGAATGTGCTCAGGTGTGGCCTGCAGGTTCTTGGTGTCGAGGCGCCGGATGAAATGTATTAGAAGGTGAAACATGTGGGAACCCGCGGTAGGGTGAGCCGGGGGCCAATCAGTATGGCTGGTACGGATCCTAGGAAGACGCGTGACTTCGGACCGACGTCCGAGGCTCAGGACTACGATGCGGATGAAGACCCGCTGGTGGAGCTTGCGCGCATCGTAAGCGAAGACGGCGGCTTTTCGAGCCGGATGGCGCAGCGTGCGCCCAGGGCTCAGCCTGCCGCCCCGGCTGCGGAAACAAGCGCCAATTCCTCCGATCTTGAGGCGGAGCTGCTGGAGGAGCTGGAGACGTCGTTTCCCTCGCGCGTCGCGCCTGCCGCGACCTCCGAGCCTCCCCCCGCCCACCCGGAGCCGATAGCGCCGATAGAGCCTGCGCCGGCCCCGCCGCCTGCGCCGCGTGCAGCCGATCGGCGGGAGCCGGCGCCCGCGCAGAGCGACGATCCGGATGATCTGCTGCGGTCGATCGAGGAGCAGTTGAGCCAGTTCGAGCAGCGGGTGCGGGCCGACAGCTTTGGCCCGCGGTTCGACGTTGCGGACGAGGACGACGATGTCGACTGGTCCGGGAGGAACGGCCATATCGGGCGAACGCCCGCCGATCCTGCCGAGGACGTGCAGGAGCCGTGGCCTCCCTCTGCCGCATCGCCTGAGTACCGGTTCCGTGGACCCGCCGCAGACCGGGCGGGCCCGAGCTCGCAGCGGGCGTATGCCTCGCTTCCCGACGAGGAACCGGAAGCGCCGATCACGGTTGCGGGCGCGGGAGCGGCTGTCGATGCGTTCGGCCGCCCTGCCTCCGCCGCGCGCCGGCCGCCGGCGGACTACGCCGACGCGCCTGAAGAGGAAGCTCCCTCGGGGGGCAATGAAGAGACGCAGGCGGATGAGCTCTACGCGGCGCGCGATCGCGCCGCCTCACGTGAGCCCGAAGCTGGGGAGCCGGAGTTCTCCGGCTTCGAAGCCGAGCTTACGCGGGAGCTTGGTTCGACCTATCAAGGCTACGACGCCGGCACGGAGCAGGATGAAGATATGAGCCGGCGGGCCGACATGGACGATGAAGCCCGTGGACAAGACGATTCCGGGGTGGTCGCCGCGGCGGTGATCGCGCCGGGACACGGCATGCGCCCGCCGCCGCGGCCGAGAGCCGCAGCGGCTGCATCGCGCG